>JBCCYD010000219.1:0-9828 GCA_039190385.1 Cyanobacteria bacterium P01_F01_bin.143
CTACGAATTAAGTTTGATCGATCTAAATTAGATCAATAGATGTAAAAGAACAAACTTCACTGAACGAAAATATGAATAAAAAAATTTGAATTAGATATATTGTTATCAATTTATATAAACACTATTTCATTTTTCATAAAAAGGAGAAAAACAAGATAAGTAACATTGAAAGGCTTGACACATTATTTCGACCTTTAAATGTATTATGATTTCTCAACTTTATCCTCTGGGACATTTTCTCCTCGCGATCGCCGAACTATTTCTGATCGGTTGGTCGATTCGTCTCTGGCTGCAATCTAATAGTCTGGCAATGGTTGTTTTGCCGATTATCCTCATTAGTCTTTCCTACGATAATCTTGTTCTTGCAGGAGGAACTTTGATTGGAGAAGGCGAGTTGCTACAATTTCTTAGCCAGATTCGTTTCCTAATTCATTATCTTTTCCTTCCTTTCCTGATCGTCGTCGGTGTTGAATTAGCCAGTCGAGCAGGAGCAGGTTGGGCAATTCCCATAGTAAGAATTTTTGCTTGGCTCTTAGCCTTGGGACTAGGGATAACCGACATTGTCACTAGGTATATTGGTTTGGAATTAAAACCAGTCTATTTTGCTGGCATGTTACGTTACACAACAGAACAAACCACTCCACCGATTATTACTATCGTTGTCACGATTTTTCTCGTACTGATTGGTTTAGGTTTTTGGATTCGGACTAAAGGGAAATGGTCTTGGTTATTTTTTGGGACTTTAGTCGCGCTAATTGGTAATGCCCTACCAATTTCTCAATTTGGCACTTTGATCGGCAGTAGTTCAGAATTTCTGATGGCGGTAGCTTTGTTATTTACCGAACGATATAGCGAAAGACAATTACCCGATCTGGGCTTAGATCCCGATTCCGATTTACTCTTTAAATATATTTATTCAAATTGGGTTTTAATTCATCCTGAACCAAAAGGAGTTGTCTATTTTATTGGGGGAGCAGGATTTGGCAGTTTTCCCACCGTATTTTACCGTTATATTCTGCGACGCATCTTTCAAGAAGGTTATACTATCGTTGCTTTGCCATTTAGATTTACTTTGGATCATTGGTCAGTTGCACTTAATTTGGTGAAAAATGCTAAGCCTTTGAGAGAAGCAATTAAGGCTGAAGCTGAACGGCTTAATGGGATTCATGGCGAAAATAGTTATACCAATCTCGATCTGTACTCCGATCCGAAAAAATTCCACGAAGGTAATTATTTTTGGCTCGGGCATAGTTTAGGGTGTAAATATATTGCCTTGCTTGAAGTATTAGGTGATGTTGATCGGCTAGAAAGCTTATGTAATAAAGAAGACTTGGCTCAGATTTCTGCTCTTTTGGGACAATGTATCACTGATGAGAAACAGATTAAAAAGATTCAAAAGGTGATAGCCCAGATTAAAGATCCAGATTATGTTTCCCTAGAGAATCAATCTTCTATTCTGATGGCGCCAGTGATTACGGGTATTGAAGGGGCAATTCCGATTAAGGTGATCGCGGATTTGGTTAAACCATTTCTGGATGCTCGTCCCTCTAAAGAAGATACGGAATGTTTAATTAAACAAGATGAAAAGGGTGTTAAGGATAATTTATTTCACTTTACCGCGATCGTGAAGTTTCAAGATGATGAGGTAGAAGCTAAGGCCGGAACAATTCAGTTTCTGCTCGATAATTTACCAACTAAACCTCACAAACCATTGTTCAAAGAACTTGGGGGTGAACATTTAGCGCCTTTAAATCTTTTGAATAAAAATGAAACATTGGCAGATTTGTTAATCGAATGGTTACCAATACTCAGCGATCGCGTAAAAGAAACCAAGTAAGATTCTTTGCCAAACCCTCGCACAGCGCGAGGGTAAACAACTAACCATTAGCAATTAGCGATTAGCGATTAGCGATTAGCAAACTCGCGCGTTCCCTTGCGTCTTACGCCGCCCTAAAGGATACCGCTTCGCATAACGCGGGGTCGCTCGTCAATTAGCAATTAGCCCTAATTAATATATTCAACCATTTCCTCTGTGGGAAAACGAACTTTAGGCTTAGTCGCACTTTTATCATCCGCTGCGCGATAGCCTAGAGGGCAAACTACTACAGCACTATAGCCTTGTTCAGATAAACCCAAAACCTCATCATATTTACTAGGAAGAAATCCTTCCATGGGACAGGTATCAACTCCTAACATTGCAGCCGCAGTCATAAAAAAGCCTAAAGCAATATAAGTTTGTCTGGTTGACCAATCATCAATTTCAAAATGATAGGGCGGTTTAGTGATAAAGCCTTTAATCATGCCAGCGAATTTATCGAGGTTCGCGATCGCGACATTCTGCACCTCCGACATTCGTTGCACATAACGATCGACATCAGCTTCGCCGACACCTTTTTTAATAGCTAAAACCACCAAATGAGAAGCATCGATAACTTGTTTTTGCCCCCAGGAATGAGCTAAAAGTTGTTCTCTTTTCTCTTTATTATTAACCACAAAAAATTTCCAAGGTTGTAAGCCAAAGGAAGAAGGAGAAAGTACCAGACTTTGCTCTAATGCTTTCCAAGTAGACTCAGGAATTTTTTTTGTGGGGTCAAACTTCTTGACCGCATAGCGCCATTTTAATCGTTCGAGAATCTGTTCTGGAGTTGTTGCTATCTCAGTCATAATTTATGAAGTTACAAAAATTTAGTGCCTTTACAAATATACAGAAAATTATCTATTTCTATCTATTTGCTTTATAGTTCACAGAAAAGATAAACAGTTCATAAAATAGAAAATCTTCTAGCTAAACTTCACCATAGCTTAAGAGAAGAGTTTGTGGTTTTCTGTGAAAATAGCCCTGTAAATATAATTTTATCTCAGAATCAATACGGACATTTCAAAATAATGAATATTCAAGGAACTACTGGAAACGACATTTTAGAAGGTACTTTAGAAGCAGATATTATTGATGCTTTAGCTGGCGACGATTCTGTAATCGGTCTAGCTGGTGATGACAATATTCTGGGTGGTCTGGGCAAAGATACCATCCGTGGTTTCGGTGGTAACGATACTATCGATGGGGGCAATAATAATGACAATCTTTTTGGTGATGAAGGAGATGACTCAATCACTGGCGGAGATGGCTTCGATTCCCTTGGTGGGTTCACAGGCAATGATTTTCTGAATGGTGGCCTAGGAAATGACACGATCAATGGTGGAGCTGGCAATGATACTCTGATTGGTGCCGAAGGGGGTGACATTATCTTTGGTGGCGCAGATCAAGATATCTTAGACGGTGGTAGCGGTAATGACATCCTCAAAGCTGGTAGTGGCGATGATCAAATTCTGGGGATGAATGGCAATGATGTCTTAGAAGGAGAAGCAGGAGCAGATGAGATCTTCGGTGGTGAAGGCAATGATACTGCTAGAGGAGGCCAAGATAATGACACAATTGATGGGGGCAATGGAGAAGATAGACTATTTGGTGATTTCGGTAACGATTCACTATTAGGAAATCAGGATAATGATACTCTTGTTGGTGCAGAAGGGGATGATACCCTCGTCGGTGGAGCAGGTGCAGATCAACTTTTCGGGAATGCGGATCGTGACTCTTTGATAGGTGCAGAAGGAAACGATAGCATGTTTGGAGGACAAGCAGCTGATACTATCCTAGGTGGTAATGGCGATGATTCCGTCTTTGGTAATTTAGGTAACGATATTATTCAAGGTGATGCAGGGAACGATATCCTCCGAGGAAATGAAGGGAACGATTCGATTGAAGGAGGAGCTGGCTTAGATACGATTATTGGTGGTTCAGAAAATGACACTTTAATTGGGAATGGAGGTGCTGATTCTCTTAATGGTGGTTCAGGAAATGACGTGATCCTAGCAGGGCTCGACAATGATTATGCTGCTGGAGGAAGTGGTAATGATAATATATCCGCTGGTTCTGGTAATGATACTGTTGTCGGAAATGCTGGTAACGATACAGTTTTAGGGGGAGATGGCAATGATAGTCTCTTCGGTGGAACTGAAGATGATGTCCTCAGAGGCGAAAATGATGATGATCTTCTAACAGGTGGTTCTGGTTCCGATAGTCTCTTTGGTGATGCTGGTGCAGATACTCTGATGGGTGCAGCTAGCTATGTTGTTGATCCTCTAGTTACCCAAACCTCTGTAGATACTTTAATCGGTGGTAGTGGTGCTGATACTTATGATTTTACTATGGGTTTAGACGATTTCATCATTGAGTCAGCTAATCAAGATTTGGGGATTGAAACCGCGGAAATTAGAGGATTTGCTCCAGCGCAAGATATTATTCAATTGTCAGCTGATGCAGCTATTTCCTATGGTGTAACTCAAAATGGTACAGTTGCCGAGATTACGGCTACTATTGATGGCAATGATTATCTAATTGCTCAAGTTAATGGTATTGGTAATTTTGATCTTAATGCGGCTTATGTTCAAGAAGTCTAATTGAGTAAGAAGTAATGAGTAATGAGTAATGGGTAAGAACTATTACTCATTATCGTAGGAATAAGATTATGGTTTGTAGTAAGCCGATAGTAAAACCTAGGAATCCGCCTAGGTTGACGATCGCCTGTAATTCACTTTTGACAATGCCTTGAATTGATAATTCCAGATCTTGAGGCGTTGTCGCCATTACTCGATTAATAATGACTTGATCGATCGCCAAAATCGGAATGACTTGGGCTACTATTTTTTCTAGATCCTTTTCTAAATAACGCTCTAAAACTAAAGCTAATTCTTGACTAACAACGATTAGAGAACTATTGACAACGGCAGAAGAACGCAAACGTTTTAACGCGATCGCGGCAACATTGTTCCAATCAATATACTCTCCCATATTTCGTAAAAATTCTGTTCCCCGATTCTGAGCATAATCTCGCACCGAATCATTAGTCGTCTTTCTTAACTGACTAACCGTTGCTACAGGTAAATTCTGTAGGGAAAGATTAGTTAACCAATCACGAATCCGGTTGCGAATCTGCAAAGAAAAAATCAACTCTTTGAGTCTGGCATTGGTAATAGCTGGTTCTTCAATACAGAATTCTCGCAATCTCACCAAACTATTGCGCAGACCAAATAAATTAGCCACGACCCAATAGGTGCCACTAGTTTTTTCTCGAAAACCTTCATCGATAATTTGAATATTGTGATCGCTCAAAAAATCAATCATCGCTTGACGAATGATATTTGGCGGAATCACTAAATCCAACATCCAATCAGAAAACTGTCTAGCCTGAGACTCGCTCAACTGAAAATCCAAGAGAATTTGATCAAAAATTTGATCTATTTGATTTTCCAAAAAATCTTCTTTTCTGGCTAATACTTTCAATAGACGCGGTAAAGATTGACCAAATAAATCCTTTAAGATATCAGCTAAAATGCCAACAGTTTTTTGTTCCTTATCTTCCTGAACTTGTTCTAAAGCTAATTTCAACAACCAGAGAATCGCTGACTGCACTCGTTCGGTGTGCAAAAGTATTTGCGCTAATTTATGTAACTCGTCTGGGGTTAGCAAAGATCCCATAATAGTATCAGAAATCTTGTTTGCTAAGCGCTCTTGATTTCGAGGAATTAAACCAGGAGTAAAAGGCAGTTGTTTATTTTCAAGATAAACTGCTTTATAAGGCTTGAAAAGCATCTTGATGGCTAAATCATTCGTGAAATAACCAATAACCCCACCAGCTAGAGGGGGAACCAAAAAGAACCAAAAATTTACCAATTCCAAAAACTCAAATCACTACTGTTGAATTATTAATTAAATCAGGATACTATGCGGAATTTTACGAAAAAACTTTACTTTCTCAATCTTAAAAATAACAATTTTGGCTTTACAGTTAGTCTTATTTTAGTAAAATATAGTACCATAACCAGTATCTTTAATCATAATTACTTTAAAATAATCAGATAATGTCCTCAGGATTACTTATTGGCGAACTAGCAAATCAATTCGGCCTTTCTACTCAAGCAATTCGCTATTACGAGAGATTAGGATTGCTCGCAACTCCCCAGAGAACAGATAGTGGTTATCGACTATATTCGCCAGCAGCCTTAGAAAGATTAAAATTTATTCGTAAAGCACAAAATTTTGGTCTTTCTCTCCAAGAAATTAAACAATTAATCGAACTAGATATTTATTCGGAATCTTCTCACATGGCATTTAAAGAGATGTTGCAGCATCATTTACAAGATCTCGATCAGCAAATTAATAAATTAAACAATACTCATCAAGTTCTGCGTCGCAAATTTGAGCAGACGAATTATCTAATTCCTGAACCAGGAGAATCTTATAACCTGAATAGTTATCAAGGTTCTCTATTGAGCTTAATGAACGAAATAGAAAATAAAGCCCAAATCAACCATGATGCGAATTTAATTGATAAAGCTCATAATTTACTGCAACTTTACAGCAGTGGAGAAAGAAACTTTCAAGGCATTGAATTAATTGGAGCCAAACTTAACGGTGCCATTTTAAACGGTTCAGATCTCAGTCAATCTGAGTTGATGTTAGCTAGTCTCAATGAAGCCTGCTTAGAAAAAACCAAACTTCAAGGATCTTACCTTAGTGGGGCGGATTTAATTGGAGCCTATCTCCGAGAAGCGGAATTAACTAGAGCTGATTTAATTGGCTCTGATTTAACTGATGCCGATTTAACCAAGGCTTATTTAACTAGTTGTAATTTGGGTGGTGCTTGTCTCAAAAATGCTAGTTTAAGAGGGGCAAATCTGAGTGAAGCTATTTTTATTGGAGCCGATTTACGCGGGGCCGATTTAACTGGGGCTATGGTTTTGGGGAGTAATTTTTATGGAGCCAATCTCGAAGGGGTCAAAGGAGATCTCAGAGATATTGATACAGGACATAATAGGTAGTTACTAAACCTTTGTGATTAACTCCAGTTTTCCCAATTTGGCATTAAACTTGCCCTTTGTTTGAACATTTCTTTGATTACCAAAGCTGGATCAACATAGCTGCCATTATGTCTTAGAACCCAATGTAGATGAGGCCCAGTAGTTCTTCCTGTCATCCCAATACGTCCGATTCTTGCTCCCACCGCAACATCTTGTCCTTGCCAAATCTGCACAGCACCTGCGCGGTCTATGAGATAACGTCCTTTATCGGAAGTTTCAACGGTGCCTTTTAAATGACAATAAACATGTTGCCAATCTCCTGACTGAATAGTAACCGAAGTTCCACAAGCTTCATCCTGAGCTACTTTCGTTACTTTTCCTGTCCACCAACTACGGACATAGCTACCAATAGGGGCTGCCATATCTAGGCCATTATGAAATTGAATTTCACCATCTATTGGAGAGCGACGATAACCAAAAGGAGAAGTATAAGATTGAAAATTTTCTACGGGAAAAGAGGCATGTTTCCAGATATTGCTAGCTATTTCTTTAGGTGGTTGTAAGGGTAGTACTATCTGTGAAGGTTGGGGATTGAGAGCATTATCTTTAATGTTTTTATCTAGTGCTTGGGTTGGGGTCAATGGTAATTGTCCTAATCCGATAAGAGAAATTATGGTTCCAACCAGTAAGAGTTTTTGACGATGCTGTTGAAGTTTTAATTTCATTAATTTTTTATTTCACTAGACAGTTATAAAATATTGTGCCCAATATCTGAATCAAATTAATTCTTTGACTGATAAAGGACTAGAGTATAAATAAATTCAGAAGTTTGTTCAAATCCTGCAATAATTATCGAAATTAGGCATAAATTTTTTATAATATCCCATGTTTCAAGATATATTCCCTTTTATATTTGACATTAATCCAGTCGTGATCGCGGGAGGATTTCTCTGGTCGCTAGCTCTCTACATTACCCTGACAAAAGTAAAAAACTGGCTAATGGAGCAATTAACTCGTTGGTTGAATTTTGCCGATCGCTCCCTATTTATCTCGATGGAAGAGTTTGAAGATACCAGAGTTGCCAGAGAAGCCCAAAATGTTTTTTATGCTTCTCTTTTAAGTATTATTCCTTTCTCAATTTTAGGATTTTTGTCTAATTGGGCATTGGATCTCAGTTTGGGGGGCAGTTGGTCTATTAGCTTGGGAATTATGACCTGTATCATCGGTGGTGTTATTGCCCTGGGAGTTCAGGATGCATCCATGAGGGATGAGGAATAATGGGTAATGGGTAAGATTATGACAGTAACCCAACCTATCTGATAGTGAGAGTCTTCGACCTATGACTAAGAGTTTATCTGCGATCGCTTCTAGCCATGTCGCATCTCAATCAACAATTCCGCCCCTAGAAAATGGCGATCGCCTTACGATGGCTGAATTTGAAAATCGCTATACTGCTATGTCTCATCTGAAAAAAGAGGTTTTACAACAAGTATTAGAAGCAACTCAAGAATCAGGATGTAGAAGCATTCCTAACTTAGAGCGATCGCCCCAGAAGAGATAGCATAATTTCATTCGAATATGTAAAGAATTTCAACTTTCAGACTACGCTTAAACGCATCTAGATGACATTTTGGATTAACAAGCAAAAAAACTTACAATCCTCTTTCTCCCTGCTCCTAAGCCCTCTGCCTCCATCCAACCTCATAGGAAAGTTAAATACAAATTAGCTTACGATCACGCAGCGACAAAACGGAATTGGGAACTAACCAGTGTAGAATGAGTTACTGGTCTTTACTCATATTATTTTCAGCTTCTTATGATTTCTAGTAACGATTTTCGTACTGGCGTGACTATCGAGTTAGATGGCTCTGTTTGGCGAGTGGTGGAATTCCTGCATGTTAAACCAGGTAAGGGTTCGGCTTTTGTTCGTACCAAACTAAAAAACGCTCAGACGGGAAATGTGGTAGAGCGAACTTTCCGAGCTGGGGAAACCGTACCTCAAGCAAATATTGAAAAGCGTACGATGCAACATACCTATAAAGATGGTGACGAATATGTCTTTATGGATATGGAAACCTATGAAGAAACTCGGATTAGTCCTGATAAGATGGGCGATCGCACGAAGTATATCAAAGAAGAAATGGAAGTTAGTGTCGTTTTCTGGAATGATTCAGTTCTAGATGTCGATTTGCCCACATCAGTAATTCTCAAAGTAACCGATACTGATCCTGGAGTTAAAGGTGATACCGCCACAGGAGGCTCAAAACCAGCAATAGTCGAGACTGGAGCCCAAGTGATGGTGCCATTATTTATTTCCATTGGGGAAAAAATCAAGGTTGATACCCGTGATGGCTCTTATTTGGGTAGAGAAAACTAATCAAAATCTCTTGCTATTTAAAACATAAAGAGAAGTCAATATACTAGATAGGTCATATAAGTCAGTGTCAGTAGATTTTCAAGAACTCCGAGAATTATTATCGGCGATAGCTCAAACCGATATTACCGAATTCACCCTCAAAAGTGATGATTTTGAACTCACATTACGTAAAGACTCTGTAGTTCAGCCTGGTAACGCCAATGTGATTCTTCAAGACGCATTACCTCCTGCAACTGTTGCAACCCAGACTAAAACCAATGTTGAATCAGCGCCTGTAACTACAGAATCTACTTCATCTCCTCCCATAGATCAGAAGAAACTACTAGATATCACTTCTCCGATGGTCGGAACTTTTTACCGCGCACCAACTCCAGATGATCCTCCGTTTGTGGATGTTGGCGAGCACATCTCCAATGGTCAAACAGTTTGTATCCTCGAAGCAATGAAACTAATGAACGAATTAGAATCAGAAGTATCAGGTCAAATTGTGGAAATTTTGGCACAAAATGGCGAGCCTGTGGAGTTTGGGCAGGTTTTAATGCGCGTCGATCCAGGGTGAATTCAGTTATCAGTTATCAGTTAACAGTCATCAG
>JBCCYD010000220.1:0-9811 GCA_039190385.1 Cyanobacteria bacterium P01_F01_bin.143
CTATGAATAAATCTCTATACAATTCACAGTACGTATCTACACATTGAATTGTTGGTCGGGAAGGACGAGGCTTAACCATACTCTCTGTCTGGATTTCAAGCTTTTTTTTTATTTTACCTTACCTACTTTGACAGAAGAGAGTTATACTAAATCCACTTTACATACACATTTTTTCCTTCGGTGGCAGGGGAGCAGAGGAGCAAGGGCGCAGGGGCGCAGGGGAGAAAGACAATGAATAACTGTAAAGGGGTTTTTAGAATCGGATTTAGTATTATTGCCAATACTAAAACAATTCTGTGCATCTGTCTCATCAAATTCAAAAATTGGTTTTACAAATCGAATTTATTATGATGACAGGATTTAGTATGACAAGCTTAAATTTCTTCTTCTATTTTCTGAGTAATGCTTTTGGCAATTAAAGGTACTTGGAATTTTACGCGATCGCGGCTGTCAGATTCTAATATTTCTTTTTTAATTAGTTTACTCCAAATTTTGCGATCGCTGACAGTTGGCTCAGTTTCATTAACCAAATTTCTAATCGCTTCTCTTTGTTGGGCGTTCAGCGTGTTTTTCCATAATTCATCGAAATAAGCACCACCAGTTATCAAAGCTCTGTCGATTACGCGATCGACATCTTCGGGAGTCGCTTTAACCTGGAGAGCATTTTCCGGGTTTTCTCGGTTGAGATAATCCACCAATTCAGAACAAACTAACTGAACTAAATAGGGCTGACAGCGTGTCCAATAGATAATTCTGTTTACGGTTTCTGGAAGATAAATATCGGGAAATTCGGGGACAGGATGAACGATCAATTCCTCGGCTTCTGGTTGTTCAAGATAGGTAACACGCACAGATCGCGTATTTATCAGATAATCGCTCCAATAGTCCTCAATTTCATCGAGAGTATGGGAACCACTAAATAGCAATGTCCAAGCGGCTCGATGTTGAATCACATGGCGCAGAAAATTGAGCGGCGCACGGGAATTGGTCTCGGCAATGACTTCTTCGAGTCGTTCAAATTCGTCTAGGCAAAGTAAAAATCTTTTTCCTGGGGCAATGCGCTCGATGGTGGTGAACCAATCTCGCAAAGTAGGAAAGGGTTCGGTTTTGAGTTCTTCTTTGTCGGGAGGGGGTAAAGTAAGATTGCGAGAAATTCTGGCAGAGTCAATTATTTGCTGGACAAGGGATTTGGCTAGTCCTGGCAAGGTAATCGCATCGGCTATTCCCTGAACATCAACCCGCAAAGGAATCAGATCTCCACCGACTTTTTGGGGTAAATATTTGAGAGTGGAAGTTTTCCCAGTGCGTCTACCGCCATAGAGCAGAAGGGTTGGAGGCGGGGACATTAGGGAAAGATTTTCAATTTCCCAGAAAATATCTTGGCGACCTTTGAAGCGATTTTGGGCTGTTTCTGGATCTAAAGCTGCGCCAGCAATATAAACTTGGGGGATTTCCTGAGCATAACGGGATTGCTCTTGGAAGTTGAGGCGGGCAGTTTCCAGAATGCTTAACCATTTTTGGGCAATGTTACTTGAAACTTTAGCAATACGATTATTTTTTTCAAATGCAAAACTTGTTTGCATCTGATTCAAAGAGTCAATAGGATTCTTCAATATTTCTGCTTTGCGATAAACAGAGGTTGCAAGATCTGCAGATTGAACGCTACGGCTAATATCCAGAAACTGAGGTAAAACTTTAGCAATTTCAGGAGGAGCAGGCGTAGGAATCCAAGCCAGTTCTTGCGTAATATTGATAACTTCGCGCAAAGTTTGACAATTTGCCATTGTATCAAGTGTGAAATTAAGTGTAGCTACTGCCGCAACTTTTTGTTGATTGGTAAAGTTATTGAGATAGGTTATGGTTTCATGTGCTGCATTAGGTTGTTCGCGAAATGCCTCAACTAATATCGTAGATAAAAAAGGCAGCGGTAAATGGATTAGTTGGTCGAAATAAGGCGGTAAGTAGCGTAATCTGGAGGCGAATCTGCCCTGCTGTCTAAATAAAAACAGCAATCCTATCCATAACAATTCAGGTAACCAAAAATAAACCCGTAACACTCCCAAAATCCACGCCATACTGAATGCCATACCGAACGCCACACCAAATAATATACCTAGTAATGCGCCTAATAAGACACCAAGTACTACACGTTCTACTACTCCAGATGCTACACCGAATGTTACACCATATACTACACCGAATGTTACACCAGATGCTACCCCTCCTACTACACCGAATGCCACACCGAATGCCACACCGTCTGCTACGCTTGATGCTACACCAGATGCTGCATCTCTTTCCACACTGACTATTACACTGACTACTACACTGAATGCTGCACCTTTTGCTAAACTGACTACTACACTAGATGTCACACCGGATACCACACCGAATGCAAAAAGTAATACAATCACAATCAAATTACTAATTGCTATAAACCATAAATTTTTTCTCCTAAAACCAGATCTATAGACGAAAATAATTTGACCAAAAATCAAACCTGAAATTAATGATTCACTAATTAACCAATCAAAAGATTCTCGGGTTACGCCAGTATAAATAGGGCCAACAAGAAAAACAACCAACTGAGGAACAATAACTGTTAACCACAAACCTTGTTCTGCATAGTGATACAAAGATTTATTGTGAGGAAATTGTTTTAGTTTAAGATAGGGATTATCCATCGGTTTTAAGTCAGGATGAATATCTTGTAACCACCGAGTTAAAGTATAAGGCTTAAAATAGCTCCAGTATAGTAGACGAGCACATTCAGCAATATAATTACCTAACTTACTAAAGCTATTGAATTGATTCATCTTCACAAAATTCTCCCAATACACTGCTCAAAGTACTACACAAAAATTGTCCTAACTGTTTAGGTATTCGTACCCAAGGAATAGAACCATTAATCGCTAAAATACATAAAAGAATAAAAGTTAATCCAATACCTGTAGCAATAATTGCACCAACCGAATCTCCAATTTTTCTTGCAAAATAAATTAAATTAGCCGGAGATTGAATTAATATCTGTAATTTTTGTCCTGAAACTTTCCTAATACTTTCCAAATCTCGCTTAGTATTACTTATTTTGACTTTGCGCTCATTAAACTTTCTTTTTGCCCAATCATGGTCTTGATTCCGTTGTTGAGCATCCCAAAGACATAAACTTGCTAATTGCAACAAATAAGGATTTCTATTACCCCATGACAAAGCTAATTGTTGTTCTTGAGCATTTAAAACTGATTGAATACTGGGAATATTAGTTTGCGGTAACCGAACCAAACCTTGAGTCTCTTGCTCGTTAAAGCCTTCAAGTATTTCAGTTTGACCAAGATTAAAAAAAGAAGAGGTAAGTTTGTGCTGATTACTATAGACTTCAAGTTTTTGATACGAAGCAATTACCAACATTAAAGCACTACGATCCATTAAAGATCGTAAATTATCATAAAAACCATTGTTAAATTCTTCTGGATACTGAAATAAAGTTTCTATCTTATCTAGACAAATAATTGGTAAAATTTCAACTTCTTTAAAATTCAAGATAATTTGCAAAAAATTTTCTGCATTCCAGGTTTTAGATTGCAATTTCTTGATTAATTGTCTATTTCTTGGTCTATTCCTATCTACTAAAGATAATTTTTTCTTGAGTTTTTTGTATAACGCTTCTGCTACAACTTCATAAAAACCTGACTTTCGACAACATTTATTCTGTTGCAAGGATAAATATACGGCTAAATAATTACGAGAATTTCTCCCGCGGCTTTCTATTTTTTGTTCGTAGGTTTGACAAAAATGATAGAGCATAGAAGATTTCCCAATGCGCTTTTCCCCCACAATATTAATGCTGGTCGGTTGAGCCGAAACCGCACGGACTGTAATGGTATCAAGTTGTTCTCGATAACCAACAAAATATCTCGGATCACAGATCATCGAGCCAGCAAAAAAAGGCGCAGTATCAGGGTGCATTATTTTCTGAGATGCTTAGATGTTTTTGATTTTACCCTTTTTATCGAGGTCTTTTCCCTTCGAAAACAGGTAAAGTTCCTTCCTAAAGAAATGGTTTTGTTCCAACTAATAATACAATGACAAGATGAAAACATACAAGTTCAAGCTATTCTGTATTAGCCTTTATTAAGTATATTCCTTAAAATTTCGATGTTCCTCTGAGTCTAATCCTTGTTGCAGTATCGCTAGTACTTCCTCCATTTTTCCCGACAATAGAGCATCTATATTCAACCACAAACCAGGAAAGGTTACCGAGCGAATCACACCTTGCCCATCTGCCGAGAGTTTAATATATTCTCCTTTTTCTAAGTAAAACCAATCAAATTCTTGGTCGTATACTCGCCAAACCAGATATTCTTTGATTCCGTTACGTCTATAAGCTTGTTTCTTATCATATAGATCGTAAGCTACGCTGCTTGCTGCAATTTCTACTACTAATTCTGGTGCTCCTTCAATATAATCATCTGCGCTAATGCTAGTTTGTCCACTATCAATTATTAGTACTGCATCGGGTTGAGGAGCGTTATCCAAATCCAGACGAACCATAGTGTTATCACCTAGTTTTACCTTGGGAGTAAATGCTTGATAAACTCCTAACCAACCCATTATGTTGGCAAGAGGCTGGCCGTGACTTTTGAAGCGTAAAGCGGCCTGCATGTAAACGACTCCCTCGATTAGTTCTGCTTTTTTTAGATTGGGCATCGCTGCATAACGCCGTTCAAATTCATGATGAGTTAGGCGATCGCCGTTCTCTAAGGGTGGAGTAGTTGCAGCAGATTGATTAGCTACCATGCGCTTTTCTCATTCCATGTGCTGTTTAAGTGATCATAGCCTAAGCTTCGCTAATAGTTGCTCAAAAAGTTATTCTTAACTATTAGCGATCGCAAAAATTACTGTTTAACAGTTAAAACTCTAATGACCGTTTTATCCTTGGGTAAATCAGAAGGCTTAATCGCAATACTATGAGTATTCAATTTCTTAGCTTCCATATCCTTCGTTAAAGCTAAAAAGTCATCAACTCCCACCAAATCACAACTATCCTTATCTGCGGCATCAGTAAGATATTGAGTCGGAATCACAACACGAGGTTTGAGCGTATCGATCGCCTTTTTCGCTTCTTCAGGATTATAGGATTTTACCCCACCGCCCACGGGAATCAACAACACATCAGGACTACCCATGAGGATTTTTTCCTCTAAACTAATCGGTGCCGCTGCGCCTCCCAGGTGAAGAATAGTTATGCCACCTTGATTCCAACGCCAAGCAATATTTTGCCCAAAACGTCTGCCACCTTCGCGATCATGAGGTGTACTAATACCCTTAAACACAATATTCTGAACCTTATAATCTCCTGGATTAGTCAGAATTTGTGGGTTTCCTGCTACATCTTCGATCGCGCCTTCGTCCAGCAGAAAACTACTAATTAACACGAGATCTGCTACCTCAGTAGGAGCCTCATAGCCTGCGGTGCAACCGAGAGGTAAAAAAGGATTGACCAAAACTTTGATGCCATTGCCTGAAAACAAATAGGAAGTATGCCCTAAATTGGTAATCGTTACTGAATTCTTGCTTGACTGCCCTTGCGCTTTAGAAGCAAAATCACTCCCTAAAACACCAATTGCTGCAAGTAAACTAGTTCCGCCATAACGTATTAACTGTCGCCGTTTCATAAATATTGATTAACTGATGTATGAACTAAACCATTGATAACTCACGAGGAAGAGAATTGAGGAAATTGCGCAATAGCTGTTTTCCCGAATTGGTCAAAATACTCTCTGGATGAAACTGAACTCCTTGAATATGAGAATATTCCCGATGACGCACGCCCATAATCGTACCATCTGAGACCCAAGCCGTAATCTCCAGCTCATCTGGGATGGTATCTCTTTCGATAATTAAACTATGATAACGAGTTGCCTTAAAAGGATTATTTAAGTCTTGAAAAACCCCAACATTATTGTGATGCACCAATGAAGTCTTGCCATGCATTAATACTGGTGCCGCAACTATCTTGCCCCCAAAGACTTGTCCAATGCTCTGGTGCCCCAAACAAACTCCCAAAATAGGAATATCCTGTCCCAATTTTTCGATCAATTTCAAAGAAATTCCCGCATCTTCGGGACGACCAGGCCCTGGAGAGATCACAATGCCATCGGGATTCATTTGCTTAATGGTCTCAAGGTCAATTTTGTCGTTGCGATAGACCTGGATTTCGGTGGCTACAGGTAATTCTTGACCTAATTCGCCCAAATACTGAACTAAGTTGTAGGTAAAACTATCATAATTATCAATTACTAGAATCAAATTGCCGCTCCTTGAATTTTCTTCTGCTCTATTATAGGTAAATCGTTAGAGAAATTGACTGCAAAGATATTGATTTTGTTGCATATATCTCAATACGAAGTTTAGGTTAGGACAAATGATGATCACACTGTAATCCTTCAAACACTCTATACATTCTATATTTTGCTCTTTGATCGTAAATCCATCATTACTGTTCCGGTTCTACTAAACGGCGATATTGTAACCGAAGGCTGGCAGCGCTAACGGCTATCTACTCCATCTTCTAACCTCATAGTCATCCTTTGAGCTCATTAAGATTGTTTACAATACACGAATTCAATCTAATAAGTAGACTTATAATTTTTACAAAATATAATTAAAAGCTGTTTTTAAATGACAAATATTATTAATCCGAATTTTGAGGATGAAACTACCGGTCGCTACATCGTTGTCTTTCGTGATGATGCGACAACCGCTGGGTTGGATTTTTTAAGATCATCTTGTGGAGTCAACAATGTCGCAAGTGCTGCCGACTTTGCCAATTCTGCAGTTGATCCGAATCAAGTCTCTGACGCTGATGGAATACTACTTCCAACTTTAGGAACTATGGTAGTTAGTAACATAGATTCTAATGCACTTAATCAGATCAACCAAAATGTTGCTAGCAATAACTCAATTCTTTCTGTAGAACCAGAGCGACTTTTCTACGCCATTAATGCTCAAGCATCGCCAGACTATTTTCATGGTTTCGCTGATGCTGCTGTCTACTTACGAGATAAGTTTGGGAATCCGCAAGAGCAAGTCGAGTCTTTACAGTCTATCGCTTCACCATTTGTTGATGATGCTTCATCGACTTGGGGACTAAAAGCTACTGACGTAATAAGTTCTGGTTTTACAGGGCGGAGAATTAAAGTAGCAGTACTTGACACTGGAATGGATCTTGCTCATCCAGATTTTAGTGGACGGGCTATCACCTCTGCTTCATTTGTTCCAGGTGAAACTGTAGACGATCTGAATGGTCATGGTACACATTGTATTGGAACAGCATGTGGTGGGACAGATCAGAATGGACGCCGATATGGAGTTGCTAGTGAAGCAACTATTTTTGCCGGAAAAGTGTTGCCTAATTTTACTGGTGGACCAACATCAAATATTATTGAAGGGATAGAATGGGCAATTGACAATGGTTGTGAAATTATTTCCCTGTCTTTGGGAAATCGTTTTCCTTCAAATTCTCGTGCATATGAAGTAGTTGGTTTGAGAGCTTTACGGCAAGGTAGTCTCATCGTGGCGGCAGCAGGGAACCACCGTCTAAGAGGGAATTCTACTCGACCATTTTCTCCTGGAACAGTACCACAACCTGCAAACAGTGACTCAATTATGGCTGTAGCGGCGGTTGATAATACTCTACAGTTGGCTTCCTTCTCGGCAACTTCAGGCTCTGGGTCTGGGGCTAATGTTGATATTGCTGGTCCGGGAGTTAATGTTTACTCCTCATTGCCAACTGTTTCAAGTGTGATAGGTCGCAGTTTGGGTGGTGTAACCCGATATGGAAGCATTGACGGAACTAGTATGGCTACCCCACATGTTGCAGGAATCGCCGCTCTCTATGCTGAAGCTACTGGTGAAAGGGGTGATAGCCTATGGCGCGCATTAACGTCTCGTGCTACGCGGTTGTCTTTGCCCAATGCTGACGTTGGTAGCGGTCTAGTCCAAGCCTAAGCTCTTTAGATTATTGAGTTTTTAGCTTCAATCGTTATCATTTGAATAGAGTTCTGGGGAAATGAGGCCTTAAAACTAGCCTTGTTTCTCTACTCTACTTGGCTCATCAGAAAAGATTGTTGTAATATTTACTTACTTCGTTATTTTCAGACAATTATGAACTCAGATGAAAGTAGTGCTGTCATTGTCACAATCAGCGATCAATATTTAGAAAATATCCAGGCTGTGGCGGCGGAGCTAGAGTCCGCTGGAATGAAAGTAAATAAAGTGTTGAAGACGGTGGGGATTATTACAGGGTCTATGCCATCGTCAATAACCGATACTCTGTCTAATTTAGAGGGAGTAGTAAGTATTGAACCAGATCGACCAATGCAAGCAATCTAGGGTACTCTGTTGCAAAGTTAGTAATACGGTGGGGAAATGGTATTTAAATTACCTCAGTAGTTTTGAGGGGCAATAGTTCCATTTCTTTTCTCCAATTTTCTCGTCGAGATCACGTTACTTTAAGTCTTCCAGTTTAATTCGAGGATCGACAGCTTTTAATAATAAATCTGCCAACAAATTACCAATAATTAGCATCGTGGCGCCCATCATCAAACTTGCCATAATCAGATAAAGATCCTGTGCCTGCACTGCCCGCAAAATCAGACGACCTAAACCTGGCCAATTAAAGAAAAATTCTGCGATAAAAGAGCCACCCAAAAGGCTAGCAAACTCAAAGCCAATCAGAGTAATTAATGGATTAATCGCATTGCGTAAAGCATGAACATAGAGAACTTTATTTTCGGGTAATCCTTTAGCACGAGCCGTTTGGATATAGTCTTGGCGTAACACATCGAGCAGTTGTCCCCGAGTCAGACGTTGCAATCCCGCAAAGCTAGTAATGCTCAGGGCAATAGTTGGTAAAACCATATGCCAACCAATATCGAGAACTTTCATTAATGGGGAAAAATCTGAGTGATTGATACTGGTCATTCCTCCGATGGGAAATAGGGGAGAAGTTAGTTGAGCAAAGAATAATAAAACTAATGCCGTGATGAAACTGGGAAAACCTTGTCCTAGGTAACTTAGTACTCTTAATGATCTATCGACTAGGGTATTTTGCTTTACCGCACTGATGATTCCCAAAGGAAGCGCGATCGCCCAAGTAATGATAATTGAAGAGATTGCTAGTAGTAAAGTATTGCCAATTCGTTCTGTTAACAAAGAGGTAACAGGACGAAAATAAACAAAACTTTCCCCAAAATCAAAGCGGGTGACAACTCTGACAAGCCAGCTCCAATACTGTCTTACAGGACTTTTGTCTAACCCAAATTGCCGTTGTAATTCTTCGAGTCGCTCGGGAGAGATTTGCGGGTTGTTTCTCAATGTATCGAGATAATCTCCTGGGGCTAACTGAATAATAGTAAAACTCAAGGCCGAAGCTAAAAGCAAAGTTAACAGAGCTTGTAGCAACCTTTTTACGATATATAAGGTAGTTTCACTAGTTAGGATACTAAGAAAACTAATAGAATTATCTCTACGAGAAATCGTCATTTAAATCTTTCTAGGCGGGTACGAATAAGATGATTCCTTGCGGTTGAAGGAAACGTCAGGACAGTTTTCACAAATTCTAACCTGTTGTCAGATGTTGAGATTATTTTCTGTTTCCTAGTAGAGCATCAACTTTGTTTTGAGGAATAAATTTTGGTAATTATCTCCCTCAGCTCCTCAGCTCCTCAGCTCCCTCAGCTCCCTCAGCTCCCCTGCTCCCCTGCTCCCAAGAAAAAACTGTATCCGTAAACAGGATTTAATCTTGTCC
>JBCCYD010000221.1:0-9706 GCA_039190385.1 Cyanobacteria bacterium P01_F01_bin.143
GCTATCTCAAACAGACTTTAGCTATATCAAAAATCATCTTTTCTGGATTAATCAATTATGCTATTAGTCCCAACATCGGCATAGCATTTCTCACAGGAAGTTTTTTGCGATATCGAATCTATTCTCAATGGCAGATTTCAGCTTTTGATATTACTAAAATTATTGCTTTTACCAATTTAAATTTATGGATTGGGATGATTCCTCTTGCTGGTATCGTTTTAACTTTTACCAATCTTAGTTTGCCTTTTGGCGTGAATTTAGCATTCTTTCAAAGTCAGCTCCATAGTTTAGGAATTACCTTCTTGATGATTAGCTTGATCTATTTGAGCTTAACTATTTTCGTGAGAAAGACAATTTATTGGAAAAAGCAGAGATTACAATTGCCGAGTTTTACTCTTTCTTTAGCCCAAATTTTAGTTTTTACTCTAGATTGGGGATTTGCGGCTTTTACTTTGTACTATTTATTAGATTTACCAATTAGTTATCCTTATTTTTTGGTAATTTATATTATGGCGATGCTTTCGGGATTGGTAAGTACAATTCCTGGAGGTTTAGGAATATTTGAAGCTGTAATGGTATTTTTCTTGGAGTCGATGCGAGCGAAGGAAATTTTATTGAGTAATTTATTGGTATTTCGTTGTTTATACTATTTTTTCCCCTTCGCGATCGCAGTTTTGGCCCTAATTATCTTTGAGATGCGCCAAAATTTAAGCTCCAAGAAACATTAGATATAGACCTTCTTAAATTCTTGAGATAAAGAACTAGTGAAAGCTGGCGTCAATATCCTGACTGTTAACACAGTTGACTAGAAAAGAAATTGAATTTATTTTAATGGTTGCTTTATCTAAGCCCACGTCCACTAAAAAGTTTTTCTCTAACATTTTGGAACATAGTCGAAAAAATCAAATTTTTCTAACTCACGGGTCAATACGTCAATACATTGTCAGGGGTTTGGGGACGATGTCCTCCCCAATGGGGGGTTAACCCCCCCAAACCCCCCAAGAGAAATTATGGATTGAAGCAGATAATTTTGGACAAAAAATCGAAGTCTTATAGATAAATAAAAACAAGTCTTGAAAATTATTGGAGTTGGTATCACTAGTGGAAGCTGGCGTAAATATCCTGACCGTTAACTCAGTTGACTAAGAAAGAAATTGAATTTATTTTGATGGTTGCTTTATCTAAGCCCACGTTCACTAGGCTGCCGAGGATAATATCTCAGAATTAACTACACTATCGTAATAACTCTGTAATTGTCTAGTTGCCGCAGCCCAACCCCATCTTTCGGCTTCTTTTCTAGCATTGGCTCGCATTTGCTCTCTTTCTGTCTGAGCTTCTAATAATCTTTTCGTCGCAGTAATCGCTCCATCAGGATCATCCACATCAAACATAAAGCCATTTTCCCCATTGGTAACAATATCGGGAATACCTCCAGAATTAGCAGCCACCACAGGGCAACCTGCTGCCATTGCTTCTAAGAGAACTAAACCTAAAGTTTCTGTACGAGAGGGGAAGATAAAGGCATCGGCAGAAGCATAGGCAGAAGCTAGTTCTAAACCATGTAAATAGCCGACAAAATTGGTGTTAGTTCCCTCGAAATGAGCTTCTAACGCTTCTCGATTGGGGCCATCACCCACGATCGCTAGGCGAGCTTCGGGAATTGCTTCCAAGACAGGTTTGATTTGATCAATTTGTTTTTCTGCCGAGACTCGACCAACATATATTAATAACGGACTATCGGGATGACCTTGGGAAAGCTTGTCTCTCATCTGAGCTGATTTGAGGTGAGGCTGGAACATTTCCGTATCGACTCCCCGTTGCCATAAATCGACTCTTTCGATGCCATGATTTCTTAATTCGCCAACCATTGCTGTGGAGGTACAAAGATTAAGCTTGGCTTGATTATGGGCAGCTTTGAGTAATTCCCAAAGGACTCCTTCTAAGGCTCCTAAGCCGTAATGTTGTAAATATTGAGGTAAATGGGTGTGATAAGAAGCAATCAAAGGAATATCTAGATTTTTTGCGTAATATATACCACTAACTCCCAATACTGCGGGATTTACCACATGGATTAGATCGGGCTGGAATTTCTCAATCACTTCTTTGGTTCCCATCGAAGGCAAAGCAAGCTTCAATTCAGGATACAAAGGAAGGGGTAAGCCAGGAACACCATGTATTTGCGCGCCTTTATATTCTGTCAAGCCACCCTCGGGAGCGACTACCAACACGCGATCGCCATTACGTTCTAAATGTTCTATCGTATGACGCAAGCGAGTAACAATACCGTCAACTTTGGGCAGAAAGGTTTCTGTAAAAAGGGCAATACGCATAGGATATTAAAAATTAGTGGTTAATTGCTTCTCAATTACTTCAAATAACTTAAAGTGATGATCAAATTGTGCCAGAAGATGACCTAAATTGTTAATTTTGATTGCAATTTTTATCGTGTTTTAACAACCAGACTCCAACAAACTCTCAATTTCTGGGGCTTTGGTAGGTAATTCAGTGGTCAACACTTCGGTTCCAGAATCGGTAATCAACACATCATCTTCAATCCGGATTCCTCTAACATCGGCAAATTGAGCCAGACGTTCCCAATCAATTACATCATCATATTCATTACGTAAATCACTGTTATTTAAAATCCCGGGAACTTGATAAAAACCAGGCTCGATAGTGACGACCATACCCGATCGCAATGTTCGATCTAAACGCAGATAACCTAAGCCAAAGCGATCGCTTCTCTTTCTACCTATTTCATAACCTGCTAAATCTCCCAAATCTTCCATATCATGGACATCTAAGCCTAATAAATGACCAATGCCGTGGGGGAAAAACAACGCATGGGCATCGCGATCAACTAAATCTTCTGGATTACCTCGTAAGATTCCTAAGTCAACTAGTCCTTGGGCAATTATTTTAGCAGCGAGTAAATGAATTTCGCGATATTCTACGCCAGGTTTCATCCGAGCAATACAGGTATCATGAGCTTCTAGAACCACATTATAAATTGCGCGTTGTGTGGCGGAAAATTTACCGGAAACTGGCCAGGTGCGAGTAATATCGGAAGCCCAGCCCTGAGTGTTTTCGGCTCCCACATCTGCTAGTAGGAGGTCTCCTGGGGTTAGTTGGTTGTGATATTGCTCGTTATGCAGAACTTCTCCTTGAATGGTGACAATGCTGTTATAGGCGCAGGTCATGTTGTGGGCAATGATGGTTTTTTCCATTGCGGCACGAATTTCAGCTTCTGTTTGGGCGGTTGGGGTAGCTTGGATCCCTGCTTTATGAGCTTGGACGGATACTGCGATCGCGTCTTTGATTTGGGCGATCGCGTCTTGGTCATGACTGAGTCGTAGTTTGACGATCGCGGTTGCTAGTTCTAGATCGATGCCTGTTAAGCGATTGCTGGGAGGAATGGTGCGTTGTAAGAGCTGGCATTGTTGTTGATAGGTGGCAAAGTCTTGGACGGGAATTGTGGCGGTATTTTGAGTTTGTGTGGGTAGTTCTGATAGGGGATAGGCAAAGTCTGCTCCGATACGTTCTGCGATCGCGTCTCGGGTGGGGAGTTCGCCATGCCAGAGACTAGCTGCGATCGTGGGTTTATCGTAAAAGAGTTCTAGTTTTCCTTGTTCTAGGCGGATTACGGCGTTTTCTAAGGGAATGCCAGCGAAGTAGAGGAAGTGGCTACTGGGGCGAAGGGGGTATTTATTGGCGGGAAAGTTGCGGCTGGTAGTTTTTCCCGACCAGAGGAGGACGGGATTATTGGTGAGGATGGATAGTTTGATTCTTCTATTTTTTAATGTTGTTAACATTTTCGGTTGGTAGGGGCGATTGGCAATCGCCCTGAAAAAATTGAGTTTCGCATTCTTATTTTAATTTGGTATCAGTTACCATCCTTCAAGGACATAGCGAGTAATTGTATCTGTGTTTATCTATGGAGAAGATCCACTATCAGATATTTATAGGAATCGTGTGCCTAAATTTGATGATACACTAATGTTAACTGCTTGTGGATTATGAAACTTCTATTTGGAGGCAGCATAGACAAAAATACAAAGTAAAAGCAATAAAGAATCCTAATGATAATCAACGATTGAGATTTTTATTTATTTTGCAACAAGTCTAATAGATTATGAAAGAAAAGAAAGAGCCTGATAATCGCCGAATCGAGATAAAAGATGGTAATTATATTGAGTCAGTTGATGGAAATTATATTAAAGGCAATGTTTATTATAGTGTCCATAATCAAACTTCTCTTTCCCAACAAGAATCTCGCAATCGCCAAAAGCTTCTCCAAAAAGTAAAAAAAACGTATAGGCCGAAAAAAAATGGCCAACAAACACTAATTCATATTAGTTTAGAAGAGAGATTAGATTTTCTAGATCCAACAGTAATTTCTGAGGTAGAAACGCCAGAAGATTTCAGAAGGGTTTTAAATTCAGATGAAAAGATAATTGACATCTTCAATGAACAAGGAACGCTTTTAATTTTGGGAGAGCCGGGTGCTGGGAAAACGACCGCCTTAGAATTATTATTTCGTGACTTAGTTAGAATCGCAGAAGACAACCCTAATAAACCCATTCCTATAATATTTAATTTATCGTCTTGGAACGGAAAGCAAAGAATCGTTAATTGGTTAGTCCAACAATTTCATAAAGGAATCTATCTTATTAGACCGAAAATTAGTAAACCTTTGATTGAAAATGAAAACCTCGTGCTGTTGTTAGATGGTTTAGATGAGGTTAGGCTCGAATATCAAGCACTCTGTATTCAGGCTATTAATGAGTTTAGAAGGGAATATACAAACACAGAGATTGTCGTTTGTAGTCGTCTTAAAGACTATAAACGTATGAGCGGCCTTACTGAATCAGGGAATGATGAAAATAGTGAAGCGGAAAAAGAAGAAGAGAGCCAAAATTATTCCACCAAAATACAACGCCCGACAAATGGTCTTAAGTTTTCAAGTGCTATCCAGCTACAATCCTTAACTGAAGAATCTATTACAAATTATCTCGATAGTGTTGATAGAGATATTGAACCACTCAAGCAATCGATTTTAGAAGATAAAACGCTCAAAGAGTTGGTTAAGTCCCCCCTCATGTTAGATATTATTGTTCGTACCTACAAAGATTCTTCATCTATAGAAAAATTGCGGAACATAAACTCCAATCAAGAAGCAAGGAAAAATTTATTTAACCAATATATAAATAGAATGTTCTTTCGTTATAGAGAGTCTAATCGTTCAAATCGCAAAATAAAATCTTATCGAGAAGATAAGTCTAAGCACTGGTTAACTTGGTTAGCACAAAGAATGCAACAAGAATCTCAATCAATATTTTTGATTGAGCAGATGCAACCAAGTTTATTATTAACTCGACCTCAAAGGTGGATGTATCGCATTCTTGCGTATCTATTATCTGGCTTGCTTGTTAGTCTAAATTGTACTTTTATTGGTTTATTGATTGGTTTCCTCGTTGGTGGACTAGGAGTAGCAAGTGCTGATTGGGGGGAAATTATATATTTGAGCTTGTTTGGAGGATTTATTGGATTAGTTTTTGGCTTTATATATGGAGCATTTTTTCTTGGTTTTGTCACCTTAGAATTACCTGAAAGATTTAATACTTGGGTTTACTATTTAGCCGAAGGAGAATCTCTTGAAGACGATAATTTTTGGAAGAAAATCAAAACTATATTAAAAAATAATCATCCCTGGGATATATTAAAAGCCATTTTTTTGGGATTTTTAGGATTAAATAAATTAGAAACACATAAAGCACCAAAAGCTTTTATTTGGTACTTTATTGGATTCTTAGTTATAGGACAGTTTGAGAAAATAATTGGAATAGAAGGGAATATTGTTTCTCCGATAGCCTGGTCTGCAATTTACTTTGCACTTAGAAATCCTATTATCCATTTTAAGCCCATACAGCCTGTAGAAAGTTTAGCTTTTACTTTTACAAATACTTCTCAAGAATTTTCTAAGTTAAAAGTAATTTCTGATTGGTTAAAGGACATTTTAAGAAAGTTGTGGGTTAAGTCTTATTCTCAAATCATCTCTCATGTTCCAGGAATCATAATTTATTTATTAATATTAATATTTTTTGCAATATTATACAGTAGCAGTTTTTTAGGTATTATTCTTTGGGTTTTGGGTGGCATAATTTCAGTGATTTTAGGAAGCTTAATGATTAACCTACCAGTAGTAATAGTGGGTCCTGACTTGAAAGAGAAAACCACTCCCAATGAAGGCATACGAAATTCCCTTCAATTTACACTTATATCTTCCATCATTGTTTTAGTGCCATTAATACTAATGATCATTGCACAAGTGATTGGACTTTTGAGTAACTTTGCTATAGCTGGATTGCTCATTGTTGCTGAAATCATTTGCCTTATCTTTTGGATGAGATTTGGACTAGGTAAAGCTGGTATCGCTATCATTCAGCACTTGGCTCTGCGTATTGTTATCTTTCGTAATGGGTATCAACCTTGGAATTATGCTCGTTTTCTGGACTACGCAGATGAAATCATCTTCATGAAAAAACGTAGTGGAGGATATGAGTTTTTTCATCCTCTACTGCGAAACCATTTTGCGCAATTAGAAGAAACGAAAGCACCCTCTTGGCAGAAAGATAAGGATAAACTTAAACATCTTTGGAATCGGGCTTGGGATAAATTAGTCAATGGAGTTAGAAATGATGTTGAAAATTGGTTAGAGACAATGCCTCAACCAATAGAAATTGGGAAAGAGATACAATTAAGACTACCATTATCTGTTGAAAATAATACAAATAAAATTAGTGAAGAATTAAGTGCAAACATTCAAGATGGTACAAGTATTATTAATATTTTTGACCAAAAGGCGATTGATGGAAAGTTACTAATAGTTGGTGCGCCAGAGTCAGGGAAAACAACAACTATAATGAAACTGGCGAGGGAACTAATTGCCCGTGCTGAAGGAGAAAATAATAATCAGCCTGTTCCAGTTTTATTCAATCTTTCTTCTTGGCAAAATAAAAAGTCCGTCTTCTTCTGGATCAAGAAAAAGCAAACCTTAAAAGAATGGTTGTTATCTGAAATTGAATTAAACTATGGGATTGAGAAATATATTACCCAGCAGTGGCTAAAGAAACAAAAGATATCTCTTTTTTTATATGGTTTAGATAAACTAAAGCTTGAACATCGAGAGGGCTGTATCCAAGCAATTAATGAGTTTCTAGAGAGTAACTTTTGTCCCAAGCATCTGGTTGTATGTAGCAGAACAGAGGAATATAAACTCTGCTCAACAAAACTAAATCTCAATGCTACTATCTCTTTGCAACCTTTGACTGAGGCTCAGATTTATCAATATCTGGAACAAGTTGGTTGTTTGGAACTATGGCGCACTATTCAAGGAGATTCTAATCTATTGGAATTAGCTAAGTCTCCCCTAATATTGAACATACTAGCCCTCACTACCCCAGAAATATCAATTCAGGAATTGGGACAGTTTAATACCACTGAAAAACTTCGCCAGTATTTGTTCAATACTTATGTTAAATCAATGATGGTTAAGGAGATTGAACATGATTATAATTCTGGGGAAGAGACACCAGAAATAAAAACTCGACGTTGGCTTGGTTGGCTTGCCAAAAATCTGAAAAAAGAAGATAAAACTGAGTTTTCAATCTATACTATGCAACCCAGTTGGTTACAGACTTGGACTCAAAAACTGATATATCGATTTAGTTCAGGATTAATTTTGGGATTTGTTTTGGGAGTAGTTATTCAAGCTACAGTAGAATTTAGTCCAGGGCTATACACTGGAATAAATGAAGGGCTAATCTGGTCGCCAATTATTGGGTTAGTATTTGGGATAATCTACGGAGGATTTACAGGCATAAAATTAGGATTATTTGCAGGTTTTATTGCTGTTGCATTAGGTGGTACAGGTATAATTAGTTGGCTAATTATAGGAGGAGCAATCATACTCACAGTATTTGTCTCTGTTGAATTCTGGATATTAACAATACTTTTAATTCCTATTAAACTAATTCTTATTAAACTTGTGGAAAAGATTAGACTTGATACTTTACAATCTTCTTCTCTAAAAATTAGGAATAGAATAATATATTCGCTTATTATTAGTCTAGCTATTGGAGTATTTGGGGGACTAGGAATTAGTCAGTTAGCTACAGGAATAGTTTTGTTTCTTTGGATAGGACTATTTATTGGATTTATTTGGGCATTAATTCCGATTTCAGCTTGTATTCAATACCTAGTTTTACGTGGGATTTTGCGATGGAATGATTTTACTCCTTGGAATTACTCTAAGTTTTTAGATTATGCTACCAAGCGTCAATTAATGCAAAAAATAGGGATAAGATACAAGTTTATCCACGATTCGTTACAAGACTATTTTTTACGACAGTATTTATCCTCAAAGTAAAGGATACCAAATTCGGTTCATTAAGAATATTAGTAGCTTCTTAATTTTGAAGTTCGTTTATTTGATTTCTTACTGTGCTTAATCCAAGACGATACTTAACTTTGAATTCTTCCCCTGCATCCAATAAAATTAACCAAAGGATTTCTGCTTCTTTAAAATCTTCGATTGCTTTCTGTTTATTTCCTAACTCCTTGTGAAGAAAGCCTCTATCTTTGTAAGCTTCAACTGCTTGTTCAGCTATTAAATAATTGATAAATTCTGTTCGTGTTAGCGTTTTTTCTGTTTCATCTATACCATAGCTTCTAATACGCAAAGTTACTTGAGTTCCTACCTGTCCTCTAATCATATTGATGACATCATCTATATTAAGGTTATCGGTAGATAAACCATCAACTTCTAGGATTTCATCAAATATCTCTATACCAGCATTCCAAGCAGGAGAGTTCTTTAAAACGTTAATAATGGTAAATGCTTCCGTTTTAGCATCAAATTGGATAGTAATGCCAACACCATGAACATATAATTCTTTCCCAAAAAGCACCAAAGCTTTGTTGTAATTTTCTAGAGCTTTTAGATAATTAGTGTCCTTGACTTCTTTGTTAGCTGAAAAATCAGCTATTTGATCATAAAAATCTCCTAACTCAATGTAAACTTCAACGAGGTTAGGGTCAAATTTTAAAGCGCACTCATAATCTTCGATTATCATTTTAACCACGTCAGTTTCAAGTAATGAGCCAATTTTATGCCCAAAATCACCAGACTTTTTCTTACGAATATTTCCTCTCACTAGATAAATCAAACCATCATCATGCAATGGCATATTTCCTCCTATAACTACATCAAAATCAAGTCGTAATCCTTCCTGATATTCTTCAATAGCTTCAGTTTTCATTCCTAGCTTGGAATAAATTTCTCCTCGATACAAATAAGCAGCCACAGATTTTGGATTAATTGTTAATGCCTGATTATAGTTATCAATAGCTTCTTGATAATATTGTTCTCCCCTCTTAAAATAAATACGTCCTCTATATAAATAAGCTTCCTCTAGGTTTTTATCTAGTTCTATCCCTCGATTAAAATTTTCTAGCGCGCTTTTATAATCTCCTTGTTGATAATAAAGAAATCCTCTACTTACATAAGCATTAGCTAGATTTGGATTTTCCTTGAGTGCTATATTAATATCTTTAAGTGCAATCTTGTAGTTTGTTAACTCACCTTGAATTTCTTGGTCACCTTTTTCTTTCTCTATACAAGCATCATCCTGATTTCTCTTTTCCC
>JBCCYD010000222.1:0-9630 GCA_039190385.1 Cyanobacteria bacterium P01_F01_bin.143
AACGCGAACGGGACACCAGGATGACGGCATGATCGGCCTCGGTCTCCTCGCATTGCTGGCCGTTGCGCTGATCGCCAGTCAGGTTCAGATCGCCGCAGCAACGTCAGACACGAACGCCGCTGAAAGGAGCCTATCGCTAGATATTTTACAAACAGCTTCTAGCAGTGATTGCCTCACTTGAAGTCAGACTATAGGAGGAGGTGATTGGATATGATGCTTGGGTATGTTGTGTAATCCATACAACATAGCTTCACAAAAAGAGTTGGTGATGTACAGTCTTATATACACATTTATAAACGCACAAGTATGCAAAATCACTGGCACATGGACAACCGGGTACACAAAAATGCAAGCATGCAGACACATGGAAACTTGGACACTTCTACATACAGACATCCAGATACCTGGACACCTGGACACACATACACTAGAACACATCAGGATACCGACATGCCGGCAAATAGATACACAACAGTCTTGTCATCAAAACTTTACCTGATATCAAATTTATGTGTAGTACTTAAAGAGTTTTGGGTATAACTGATTCCACTGGGTTTCAGTGCCAGCTTGGTGGCATGTGATTGCTTATTAGCTGAAGCAATGGAAAATGTAAGCGAGATTCTGCTGTGGCTGGCTCTACATTGCTGAATAGGCGCGAATACAACATCTGAGAGTCTAACGACTCAGCAGAAGTGGGATTATTGATACTTCATGCCACCTTTAGGTTAAGAGAGATGCTGCATATAAACAGTTTTACAGTCTAGGATAGTTTGAGCCCAACCAGAGTGGAAGAGCAATGCATATGTGTTGGAGTATACACAGCGATAGCATAGTTGTTGCTTGTGCAGATGATACAGTCAAGCTGGCTCTGACTGCAGTTCAAATCGACACTGATATTTATACCATGTAGCCTAGTTAGAACAGTGTGAGTACAGCCGAGGAGGAAATAAGACAAACTTGTACAAAAACATAGAGACAGAATATGTACAGTAGGCATGGCTATATTGGCTTAATCACATCTAGCTAGGGTAACGCAGTATTGCTGAACACAAAGTTTCACAAATAAAGTGATTAATATAGGCAGTGTAGGATTGAGTTGAAAGACGTCACACAGCCATGTGCTACCATGATCTTTAGATGCAATATTTAGCGCAACCCTGATGTAACTGGCTACTGCTAGCCGATCCTAAGGACCAGTGATATTAATTGTTGGCAAGTCAGTACCAATACCAAAGCATACCAAAGCATCAATGTTATCATCATTCAACAAACTAGACAATCGATCGGGATAGCATCTTCAGGACTTTACTTCATACCACAATGACCAATCTACCAATCAGAATAATTGACATTTGCTCCTTCATGAGCACGCTTTACATCTTCCATTTCAGACCTTTAAGACTTTTGATCGTTACAGGTATCGTAATTTAGAGAATTCAACACCAGTAAACCTTTCAGCATAGACATTTCATGGTTTTTACCTTGTGATATTTATTCCTGAGGAATTCTGGGCTCTGATTTTGTCATGATCATCACAATCCAAATTCCTGAAACACTCACCTGTCCTCGTTTCCAATGAGGCTACAGCTGATGTCAAGCAGTGCAGAGACTATAAGTTGTGGCTTATGGATACAGCGCTGTACTCTGATCCAGGCTCGATACCGATTCTCACCCATCTCTGCTGATCTGCATAGCCTGCATTTCTATGATCTCTTTGGGTACTACGTTCTTTGAAAATTCATTTAGTTTTGTGATAATCCCTTGGTTGGCAACCTATTCCCCTCTCAGATGATGCACTGCCCAGATGCAGCTGTTCCCATTAATTGCCGGGTTTACATGACACGTTACAGTGGTCAAGTATTTAGAACAGAATGTCAGTCTTCAATCACCGTTGCGATAACTAGCTAAAATTTAGGCAATGACTCAAACCGCACTTCATCTTTCATAGTCTGATCTAGATTACTTTTTTACCTAACTGATGCAAACGTTGGTTAAATTTAATAGTAGAAGTCATCTTATGACCTTCCAAATCGGTCAACCGTTTATTTGATTCCATAGACCTAAGATCATGTCAAGTTCTATTTGCTGCTTTCTTATCAATTTATTGTGAGCTCTGTTTTCTGAATTACCAATAATTAACCTGCTGTTCAACCACATCCAGCATCTAACCTGTGTTATATCATCCTCATACGCTCATACCTGAACGCAAGAGTCGCAAACAAATAGCTCACACAGCAAAATCTGCTTGATACGGACCCTACAATCATCGCAAATACTACCTTCAAAACACAACAATTATCAGTAAAGAACTGTGCAATATCTACAAACTAGCTCCAGGTATTCACCGTAGACAAAAATCATCTGTACCTAAATCGATAGCACTGGAGTTCACTCTAACGACAAAGCTCATGTTATACACCTATCTAGGTATCAATTTATTTAAGTTACGGTAAGTCGTTAATACATAAGCGTGCTGGTTTGAATACCAAGTTCTTCCAATTTAGCCAAAGTTTGATCACTAAATCCTTCTGCTCCAATGACTAAATCGGGTTTAAGGGAGACAATTTTTTCTAAATCTGGAGGAGTACGTCCTTCAGTAACTCTGGGCAAATCCTGAAATCTCGGATCTTCCTTCGTTAGACGGCTTCCAGGAATTCCTACCAGCTTATTTGAATCTAATTGCTCAATAATATCTGTAGTTAAAGATGTCAGAGTAACGACCCGTTCTGCTTGAGAAATTTTGGTATTTTCTGTTGCTATTGCAGAATTTTGAGTTTGATTAGTTGATTCGATTTTAGTTTCTACTGAACTACAAGCGACCAATAGTAAACTCAGTAATAAAGTAAAATATTTTTTATTTTGAAAATTATGATTCATGTTATTTTCTGATTAAATTATTGTATTGAACTTAGGTCTGATGTAACTTTATTTTCCAATTACTTGGAGCATTGACTTTATATCCACTGAATAAAAAACCTCCATCTTGATTCAAAATTTTTTCTGCGATCGCAATAACACCTGTAATATCTTTACAAGCAAAAACTAGATCAAATGCTTCGTTAAACTGATTTGCCAAATCAGGGTCTACTTGCTGAAATCTCCGAGGAATAGATTTACCCTTAGCAGACCAGATATTTTGACTTCGAAAATAATGATTGGCTAAAACCGAGTAAAGAATAGAAGCAGTTCCATAAAGTTCGGCGCTAGAACGAGGATACTTAAAATCTTCTACCAACTCAGTTATGGCATATCGAGAACTATCTATATCTTCCCTTTCCCAAATGGGAGGGCCTTTTTTTAAGAACTCAGTTGCCATAGTTTTTATTGATATTGATAAGTTACTGATCTCAGGTATTTCTATGCCCTCTACTACCATATTAGGTAAGGAAGGAACCCCAGATTTGCGATCTAATTCAAAGAAATATCTTAGGGTTTCTAAATTATGAACAAATGCTTCTATCGGCCATTCATCCCAATAATAGGAATCTCGATAGGCAGATTCGATATTGTCATACAATATCACTAAATCTAAGTCTGATGTTGGAGTTGCTTCATTTCTTACCGTCGAGCCAGCAAGTAGCAATAATTCCGAGTCTGCATATTTGTTATGAAATATTTCCTCTGCAACCGCGATCGGGGATCTCTTCATAGTCACCACCTAATATTTCGTAAGCTTTTATGGTTTTAGGGCGAATTTATAAATCCGCCCCAAGAAATTAAATTAGAACCGAACTCTAATGCTTGCAGCAGCATTAAATGCAGGTTGCCGATTTCGATCCAAATTGGGATCGTCGTTAGTTAGCTCTTCTACATCAGACCAAATAAAATATTGCTCGTTGAGAAGATTGAACAGTCCTAAGTTGAGAGAAACATTTTCTGAAATATTATAAAAACTCAGAAGATCTAGAGTGAAAAAGCCATCTGGTGTAAACAGATCATCCCCATCGACGCGGTCTTTTTCTCCTACGATAGTCCCAATTAATTCTGTACCCCAGCGATTTTCTAATGCGCGATAACGTAAACCCACGATCGCTTCTATCGGATTAACCGTATTTAAAGGCACCGAATCGCCGTCAGAAGTATTATTACCCTCTGCCCAAGCAAGAGACGCAATTAAGCTAAAACCAGATTCTCTACTAGGATTAAAGAAATATTCTGCTTTTGCTTCTACACCATAAATTTCTGCTTTTTCGATATTTTGACTTTGAAACTGAGAAAAGCCATCACTGGCACGAGTACCAACCCTAACGGTATCAATAAAGTCATCATAATCGTTATAAAATCCTGCAACCCCAAAATCGATCGCCGGATAAGAACCACGAAATCCTACCTCAAAGCTATCTGTAGTTTCAGGATCTAAATCCGCATTGGGCAATACCGTATAACTAAAGGCAAAATTGGTAAACCCAATATTGGCATCATCATAGGGAGGGCTACGAAAACCACGAGCATATTGAGCATACAAAGATAATTCCGGGACTGGTTTATAAATCACCCCTAATTTGGGAGAAAATGCCGACTCATTAATATCTTCTACTTCAAAATTATCGACATTAATCCGGGCAAAATCATCATCTTCATTGGCATCAAGACTGTAATAATCCCAACGCAACCCAGGGATCAAAGTCACTTTACCAATTTCAATTTCATCTTGGATGTAAATCGCAGCCCGCAGAGTTGAAGTATCAGGAAAGGTTTTATTGGGAAACTCTTCTCCGACAACAAATTTGCTAGTACTACCGTCAATCAAATTAATTAAAGTATTATCTCTAGGTCTGGAAGTATCGGTATTAAAAATTTCAAAACCATAGACTAAGCGATGATCCACACTACCTGTAAAGAAATTACTCTCTAATTGGACATCTCCACCAAAGACATCTTGGTCGAAGCTATTTTCCTCATCGCGTATTACAGGAGTAAAAGTTGGCGGGCCAAAAGGCGTAATATCTTGTCTGATCCCAGAAGAAATTTTATCTTCTTCGATTTGCGCATCCTGATAATAAAAATTAACTTTTGCTGCTTGTAGCCAACTAGCATTGGGATTATCGTAATCGTAATTCAGCCCAATACGACGACGTTCTCTCGTATCCGTTGCTTCTACATCTTGCCGATCAAAAAAGACAAAAAATGGCGGATTACTAACATCAAAAGGCGTAGTACCCTGTTCATTAATTACATCGGTATCGGTCTCACTATTGAATAGCTCTCCAGTAAATTTCAAACTATTATTGTCATTAATGTTATAGACGACTTTACCAGTTAAGGTTAGATCGTCAACATCTTGAGGGTTAGCACGAATACTGCCATCATTTTTGAATTCTGAACTATTAGAAACAGTGAAGGCAAGAGATGTTTGAATTTTCCCCTCTTCGTCTTCAGCCGCTACTACTCCTGTTGTTGTGATTCCTTCATTTACACTGCCATATTTAGTACTAATACTCGTGTAAACTGAATTGTCAAAAGTCTTTAAATAATCTTCAGGGTCTTTGGTAATCACAGAAACCACACCACCGATCGCGTCACTACCATATAAGGCAGAAGCTGGCCCCTTGATAATTTCTACCCGTTCAATCGTCTCCAAATCAAAATAATCGCGACCTCTACCGACATAGTTATCTGGTATACGAACGCCATCAACTAGAATTAAAACTCGATTCTCATCTATTCCACGAATATTAAAGCCTTGATTACCGAAACGATTAGGATTGCGTCCGACGGATACTCCAGGCTCATAACGCACCAAATCCCGAATATCTCTGGCAATTTCTCGATCTATCCGTTCTGAATCGATAACCACAATTGAATTAGAAGAATCCAGTACCGGACGCGGAGTTCGAGTTCCTGTTACTGTTACTGTAATATCACTCTCATCGTAATCTTTTCTAGTTACTTCTCTTGTCCCATCTTGGGGAGTAATAGTTAAAATCAAATTGGGATCACTAGAAATTATTTCTGCGGAGGGAGTTTGATTTTCTCCTGTAATAGTTAACCTAATGATATTGTCTTCTACAGTTTGAGCTGTGACTTCAACAATTCCTGGTAAAGGACTAATCTCTTGAAAAGTTTCTCCTGTGGGCAAAGCTAAATTTGCATCCATAAGTTCGATGATCAGATCATTGCCCTCACTCATCATCAAAGGAATTAGATTTGCTTCTCCTGTGGTTTCTAAAATGATTTGCAAATCACCATTATTATCTTGAAGTTCTATATTTATAACTTCCGTGATTGCCTGAGCAATTGAATCAGGAGTCAATAATAATTGTGAATCTTGCTCTTGAATTTGGTTGGTATTAATTGCTTCGGCTGCATTAACCGAACCTGTAGCTAACGCAATCAAGAAAATACTTAATTTTGTTGTTAATAGACTATGTTTCATCATACTTATGTTTCACTCCTCAAATAAACCTTGGGTTAAAGTTATTAGTTATTTAGTTATTAATTGGTTGATTATTAAATTAAAACTTTATATCTTCATTGATCACCTCCATTATTCTGTTCTGTTGTTACCTCCAGAGGACAGATTTGAATGCCCACAGGAGTATTAATTACAGCTACTTTCACCCCAAAAACTTCTGCTAGATTATCGGTTGTTAAAGCGGTCTTCACATCTGCGATCGTATAAATTCGACCCTTTTTTAGCAGAGCAATTTGCTTACTGTACCTAGCAGCTAAATTAATTTCGTGCAAAACTGTAACGATTGTTAGTCCTTGCTGATTTAGCTCTTTGAGTAACTCTAGTAGCTGTAATTGATAATTGATATCTAGATAAGTCGTCGGTTCATCCAGAAATAATATTTGGGGATTTTGCGCCAAAGCCAAAGCCAAAAAAGCTCTTTGTCTTTCTCCCCCCGAGATCTGGCTTACAGGACGATCTCTCAAAGATTCTAATTGAGTTTGGCTGAGAGCTTTTTCAATAAAGAGGCGATCTTGTTGCGTAGACTCCCACTGATACCAAGATTGATAGGGAGTTCTCCCCAAACTTACTAACTGCTCTACGGTCAAGCCATTAGGAATAGTTTGCTGTTGCGGTAATATTGCTATCTGTTGGGCGACTATTTGAGGTGGAAGCTGATGGATCGCTTTACCATTAAGTACTACTTTTCCTCCCATCGGTTTGAGCAAACGACATAAGAGTTTGAGCATTGTCGATTTTCCTGAACCATTGGCACCGATGATACTCAGCCAATCACCTGGCTCCAGAGTTAGACCTATTTGTTTAACTATTATTTGGCGATCGTAACCACCACTAAGATTGTTACTTACTAAAGACATCAACTCCTCCGCTCCTCTGCCCCTCTGCCCCTCTGCTCCTTCTGCATCTTCACTCTCCCTAAACTGAACGATTGTAAAGCAACCAAACAAATAACGGAGAGCCAATTAATGCGGTGACTGCACCAACAGGCAATTCCACTGCGCCTAAACGAGCTAGTAAATCTGCTATGGACAGAACTAGAGCTCCGCCTACAGCAGAAAGAGGAATTAACAAACGATAATCACTGCTACCAAGCAAAAATCTTACTCCGTGGGGAACTAGTAACCCAATAAAACCTATTAAGCCTGCAATACTCACGGCGCTAGCGGCTAGCAAAGTGGCTGTCCCACCAATAAGTAACCGAGCGCGTCCTAAAGAAATACCTAAGCCAACCGCTAATTCATCGCCTAAATTTAAAGCGTTGAGCGGTTTGGCAAGTAAACAGGCGAGTAATAAAGCAATTAAGATATAAGGCGCGGAAACATTTAATTCTGCCCAACCCCGTCCATTAAGACTGCCGACTAGCCAATTTAGCGCTCTTTGAATACGACCATCTTCTGCTAGCAAGAGTAAGGTAGTTTGAATTGCGCCAAACAATGAAGAGATGGCTACTCCACCGAGAATCAGTCTTTCAACACCGATACCTTGTTGAGTGCGTGCTAATAGATAAACGATCGCGGTAGTAATGACGGCTCCTAACCAGGAAGCTAAGGGAATTAAATATAAAAAAACATTTAAGGTAATAAGGCAGACTACAGCTAAGCCTGCACCAGCAGAAATTCCGAGAAGAAAAGGAGTTGCTAAAGGATTTCTGAGCATCCCTTGAAGTAACGCCCCAGAAGTTCCTAAAGCTGCTCCTACGGTAAGAGCGGCTAAAACTCGTGGTAAGCGAAGTTCCCACAAAATTACTTGATTAATTTCTGCTCCCTGTTGCCACAAGGCTTGCCAGAGTTCTGAGAGGGTTAGATCTACCGAACCCATAGCTAAAGAGGCAACTATGGTAATAAACAAGCTGAAAATAATCAGAGCAATCATTAGCAAATTGCGATCGCAGATCAAGAAGCGCAATCTACGGGACTTACTAGAGTTAAAAGACAAAAATCTCATCCCCACATACATTACAATTACTCTTCTTTTTCCGTCGCGATCGCCATGTTAGCACCAGGCACTTGCCGCAAGCGATCCATAACTTTAACAACTATGCCATGTTCAACCTTGGTGTCTGCATTAATAACTACCAAAGACTTGGACTGGGGATCGACTAATTCTGTTAATTTTCCCTTTAGTTGCTCTAGTTCAATGGGCTGGCGATCAAGGAACATATCACCATCAGCTTCGATCGTGATATTTATTTGCTGGTTCTGTTTCGGTTCAGATGTTTGAGCTGAAGGCAAATTTACTGGTAAACCCTGCGATCGCGTGAGAAACAATGTCGAGATGATAAAAAACGCTAAAATGCAGAATATCACATCGATCATTGGCAAGATATTAATCTCAAAATTATCTTCCTGTTCAATGTGTGGGCGCATAATCGTCTACTCCTTTTTGTCCTTGTTGATGAAAACGACGATATAACAATTCTAATTGACCGCCCGATTCCTGAATTGAGGCCAGTTCTCTCAGATATAGCCCTCTAAAAGTATTGGCAAACAGCAAAGTTCCAATAGCTACGACTAATCCCATCACAGTCGAAACTAAAGCTTCTCCCAATCCTCCTGTAACACCTCCTGTATTACTACCAGCAATATTAGCCAGATCCATAGAGGCAAATGAACGAATTAAACCCAAAATCGTTCCTAACAAACCTAGCAACGGAGAAGTGGTAATAATAGTTTGAAATAAAGTATTAAATCTTCTAAGGGTGGCTAATTCACCTTGGGTAGCACTTTCTAAGGCCAAACGAAATTCTTCATAGGTTGGTTCTTCTAACTCTATGGCGGCCAAAAAGATTCGCGCGATCGGCAAATCAGCGTTTTTTTGTAGCTTTTCCCTAGCCGACACAACATCAGAACGATATAAAGAAAAGACTTCTTTTATAACTCGCCGTTGCTTTCGCTTGAGCTTGGTCCAAAATATAATTCTTTCTATAATTAGCGCTACTGCTAAAAGAGAAAAAGCTAACAAAGGGATAGTTACTATTCCTCCTAAAGCCCATAAGCGATCGGTCAACATAAAATTTTACTAAGGTAATTGCAATTATTTATCAATTATTTATTGACTTTCCACTCTACCACGATATGTATTACTTAAATGCCATCATAGATTGTATATTCAGGGCTACCTCACACTTTTGTGGCAGCATAAAGTAAGGATTTGAGGACGGAATCATTCCACCCAGCTTGTTTGCGTAATCCTTTGATTGACTGTCGTTTTTTCTG
>JBCCYD010000223.1:0-9604 GCA_039190385.1 Cyanobacteria bacterium P01_F01_bin.143
ATAGGCCGTGCCGACGCCCACCGGCAGGGCAAAGAGCATCGTCTCTCCGTCCCAAAGGCGCGATCGGTAATCTTTAATACTGGTGCTGCTTGTCGGCGTTTGAATTCGGCACGAGAAAGTAGTTTCATAATTCTTTTGACTATTTCTGGCTCATATCCTGCTGCTATAACTTCGACCTCTGATTTATGTTGACTAATAATCAAATCAAGAATGCTATCTAATATTTCATAGGGTGGTAACGAGTCTTGATCTAATTGTCCAGGTTTTAGTTCGGCACTAGGAGGTTTATTAATGACATTTACCGGAATAATTTCTGAGTCGCGGTTTAACCAACGACAAATATCAAACACTTTGGTTTTGGGGAGATCGGCAATGACAGCTAACCCGCCATTCATATCACCATATAATGTACAATAACCGACTGCCATCTCTGATTTGTTGCCTGTGGATAATAATAAATAACCAAATTTATTAGAGATTGCCATTAAAAGATTGCCCCGAATTCTCGACTGGATATTTTCTTCGGCAACACCAAATTCGGTCTCGGCAAACAAGGGTTCGAGGATCTGATCGTAGGCTGTCATGCCTTCTTGGATGGCGAGTTTTTGACTTTTAATGCCTAAATTATTGACCAGCGCGATCGCGTCTGTGATCGAATGCTCAGAACTATAGGGCGATGGCATCAAGACTCCTAAGACATTATCTTTGCCCATTGCCTCAGCTGCGATCGCGGCAACAATCGAAGAATCTATGCCACCACTTAACCCCAGCAATACCTTAGTAAAACCACATTTTTGCGCATAGTCTCGCACTCCCAAAACTAAAGCTTGGAAAATTTCGGCCTCTTCTGTTTGTTCAATTTTTTCGGTATCAGCAGATAGAGAACTAAGATTTTTATGCTCATCTAACTCTAAAACAATTAAATCTGACTCGAAACTCTTGCCCCGAGCTACAATTTCACCATCTTTATTTACGGCAATGCTATTGCCATCAAAAATCAAATCATCATTAGCTCCTACTTGATTGGCATAGATAATCGGTATCTGATGACGAGTTACAGCATGGCGTACAATCTCTTCTCGTAGTTTATTCTTCCCAACAGTGAATGGCGAAGCAGATAGATTAACTATGAGATCGACCCCTGATTTGATTAAATCGACAAGGGGATTAATTTCATAGTTGCGTTGACCCCAAAAATCTTCATCGTTCCAGAGATCTTCGCAGATCGTAACTCCAATATTCAGATGTTCCTTAGATGGTAATTCTAAGCTGAAAATATTAGTAGCATCTCCTGTTTGGAAGTAGCGATCTTCATCGAAAACGTCATAGGTTGGTAAGAGACATTTGTGGAATATTTTTTGAAATTTGCCATCTTCTAACAATGCCATGCTGTTGAATAATGGTTTTTGCCCTTTGGATCTAGCATGGGGATTAGCGGTTACTGTGCCGACTAAAACGGCGATTTCGTTGGGGATTTGCTGCGCGATCGCGTCTAATTGTTGTTGCAGAGATTCTATAAAACGAGGATAAAGTAACAAATCACGAGGCGGATATCCGCAGAGAGATAATTCAGGAGTGAGCAATAGTCTGATGTTTTGACTAGCTGCTTCTTGGGCGGCAGTAATAATTTGTTGTGCATTATGGATGATATCGCCGATGGTAGGATTTAATTGTGCGATCGCGATTTTCATGAAATTTATGTAGCGGGAGAAAAAGGTAAGAGGTAAAAGGGAGGAGGTAATTAATTTTATCCAGAGACTTATATTATGTTGTAGATGAGAAAAGAAGTCTATCTCTGTTGGGTCATTGCGATTACTATTTTCACAGTCAAATTAGATATATTGCCTAAAGTAGGAAGTATATCGCCTCCAGCGTAAATAAGTGGCAGTTCTTGATTTTGCCAAACCCAGATTTGCTGTCGTTGAATATCAATGAGCCAGGCGAGTTCCGTCTCTTTGCTCAAACAGTGTAGAATTTTTTTCTGGATTTCTAAGGTACTTTGATCAGGTGAGCGAATTTCAATCAACCAATCTGGGGAACCTTGGAGTGGGCCATCTTCATCTAAGAGGCGATTGCACTGAACAACCGAAATATCAGGCACAGGTGACATTGGGGGCACGATACAGCGAAGTTCTTGGATCGCTTCGTAGTTCTTAGTTTGATTATTGATTTCATTAACCAGGTTGCGCTGGAGTCGGGAATGAAATAGAGTTGGCATCGGTTTTTGCTGGGATTTGTCATTGAGAAACTCCCAGGCAGGAGAAGCTTCAATATTCGGTTGTTGGAGAAAAGCTTCTAAGGGACTAGTGATAATAGGAGATTGCATAATTGCCAGGGATTTACCCAGAAAGGCACAAAGGTTTCTTGTCTATCAAATTTATATTATCAACCCATTTATTTTTTCTCTAGATTTTTGTCGTCATTGGAATAAAACAGCTCTATAATGAAATCGCACAAATACATTTTTTTGCATTTTTGTCAAGAATAATCCAAGAAAATTAAGACAAAAATTAGGATCTCTACGTAAATTGAACCATGCTGACAATAGAAAGTAACAAAAAAAATCAAGAATATAGCTTCCACGACATAATGACTTTAGCCGAAGAAGCAGAAAAACTAGGAAAAAAAGCAATGCAGTTAGGTCTAATCTATAGTTTGACAGTTTATGTATTTCCCGACTGCTGGCAATTTTCTTTTTATAATCTTCAAGAATCAGAACTTCTGACTCCACAAGAAGCTTATCTGCGGTTTCAGAAGTTAATCCGTTCGGCTTCAAATCTTAAAGATAATGGGTAAAAACTGATCAATGGTCAATGGTCAATGTTTAATGTTCAATGTTCAATGATCAAGGCTAAAAGTTTTTGTGCAATTCGTTCTGCGGCTCCAGGACTGCCCATTCTGATTTTTCCATTCTGAGAAATCTCGGGCAATTTTTGTGGATCATCAAGCAAAGAAGAGATTGCTGTTCCCACTTCTTGAGGATTAGCAACTAGAGTCACCGAACAGCCCAACAAACGGGTTTGAGCTTCCACAAAAGTATAGGTACATTGAGGCCCTTCTCCTGCCATGACGATCGCTGGTTTCCCTAAGCCCACAAATTGTTCCGTTGCCGTCCCGGCCATCGCGATCGCAAAATCTGCTTGGTGTAAACATGCTCCATAGGAATTCTGAGTTAAACATAAAGTAGCATTTTGTTTTTGCCAAAAGACCTTGTCATCGTTTTGATTTTTAATTGATAAGTTATCCGAAGCTAATAATTGCCAACCTTGAGCTGATAATTGGTCTTGAAAAGCTTTGTTATTTAAAGACGGCGCGATCGCGGCTAAAAATAGTAATTCTTGCCCCCGAAATTCTTGAATAACATTAGCTACAGCCGTGATTATTTGTTGCCAATTGCGTAAAGCTTCGGGCATCCTCGAACCTGGAAGTAGCACTATAGACAAAGGCGATTGCGATAAATTGCCCTGTAAATGAGGTATTGGTTTTTGGCTTGAAACAGCAAGCCCATCCATCATAGGATTACCCAGGTCGTATGCTCCAACTCCGAAACGCTTTAAAATATCCGTCGTCAAACTATCCCTCGGAAAAACAGCTAAATTACGTTTACAATTCATCAACCATCTTTCCCAAGGCAAATATACCGAACCCATGCTTCTTTCCCACGCAGAAGTTTGAGCCAACCATGCTCCTTGATTATCTCGCCAATAATAATCTGATTTAGCAGTTCCCACAAAAGCATAATTGCAACCGCTCATCCAGGCAAATAATAGAGGAACAATATCCCCAACAGCGAGAATCACCCCACCAGCTTTTCCCCACTGACGCACTGTTTTAATTTGCTTGAGAGTCAAAGAAATTAAACCATCATTAAGATCTTCCCAGAGAGGATTGCCTCCCATATAGATAAAGCCGCCAGAAGGCATTTGTTGTACTTCGCCAATAATTGGTATTCCCAGCTTACTATAGACATAACCTGTTCCAACAATGGGTAAAGCTTGAATTTCTAATTTATCAGAAATAGTAAGTAGTTGTTCTATAATAGATATCGCGATCGCATCTTCTCCATGACCGTTACTTAAAACTAATAACTTCATTAACCATGTGAAATATAAATTTACGAAGAAATATTCATCTCAATAATCATATATCCTTAGCGTTCCTCTGATATAGTCACTTTCCTGAGCAATTTTTTAGATGATTTTTTTGATAATCATAGCTAGCTTATTATTGACTTTATTGAATATTTATCTAGTAATTAAAATTTGGCAGTTTAGAACTAAAATGGCTGTAATTGCCTATGAGCTGGTTAATTACGAATCCAATCTCAAGTCCCAACTCCCAAAGACGACACAGATTCTTAACCAACAACAGGCCAAAATTAAGTATGATCGACAAGAATACCAACTTGTGAAACAAAAATGGCAAAAGATACGACAGTATTTAATCTTGCTTAGTTGGCTTTACCGAATTTCGAGAAAATATTTATAGCTCTCCTTTATCGAAACTTTAAAGTATTTTTGCTGATATCTTATAAAATAAATTATAGATATTATAAATCTTATTAGTTATTCCTATCGCCAATTCTATTTTATGGTTACCCAGTTGACAGAAATAAGTAATACCAACAAGCTAGACCCATTAAAGCAACAAAAAATAGCTCCTAAAATCCAGGTAATGATCTCTAATCATCTGGATAACATCTGGTCGTTATTTAAAAGAGCGATCTATAAGGTGGGCAAAATAATTTACTCTATTCCTTTATGCAAAAAGATTATCGACCAAAATTATGAAGCAAAAGTAGCTCAGTATCAAGCATCGCTACCAAAACTGCATGCAGAAGATCAAGCAATTTTAGATACTTTGAATAAAACTGGCACAGTAGCTATTCCCATTGAAGATTTACAACTTGAATCGACAGCAGCTTTCCTGGAAAAAACGACCTCTTTAGCTAAAGAACTTAAAAATATTCCTGTGAAAGAGCAAATGGCAATTGATTTAGATCATCGTAAATTTAAAGATTGCCCCGAGATTTTTTTATGGGGAATAGAAGAGAGATTATTGAATATTATTGAATATTATATTGGGTTACCTCTGTACTATCAGGGATGTGCCTTGCGTCGAGATATCGTTACTAAAAATTCTGATATCAACTCTGTGAGAAACTGGCATTTTGATGGAGAAGATCGGATGGTAGTCAAAATTATCGTTTATTTAAACGATGTTGGTCTTGACGGAGGTCATTATGAATATATCCCGAAGGATTTAAGCAAAAAAGCTGTCAAAGAATTAAATTACGATTTGGGTTATCTTGACGATCAAGCCATGATGAATGTTGTTCCCCAAAAAGACTGGGCAAAATGTCCAGGAAAATTTGGCACAGTAATTATCACTAATACTTCTAATGTATTTCATCGAGCTAAACCTCCTGAGAAAGAAGATAGATTCTCGATTTCGTTTTGCTACACTTCCAACAAACCCCGATTTAACTGGAATTGTGCGAGTTTTCCTCACAATTTGGAGCAAATCCGCAATCAATTAAGTGAAAAACAGAGCCAGGTGTTGATCAATAAAAACAAATTCTTCGGGATGAAATTGTAATGGGAAGATTAAAATCAGCTGAATTATCAAGAGTGAATGTTTAATTTTAAAACTTGGTAATGGTTGAAATACACTACAATTTTAGAAAATTTGAATTCAACAAGCCAAGAAAAGAAATAAGCAAGATTATGAGCAAGGGAAAAAAAACCACAGTAGGAATTATTGGGGCCTCTGGCTATGGTGGAGTTCAGTTAGTTCGTCTTTTATTAGAACATCCAGAAGTTGAAATTACTTATTTGGGAGGAGATAGTAGTGCGGGCAAAAAATACAAGGCTCTCTATCCTCATTTAGGTCACAAAATTGATTTAGCGATCGAAAAAATTGATTTAGCGGCAGTGGCAAGCCGTTGCGAAGTCGTATTTCTCGGGTTACCCAATGGTTTAGCTTGTGATATTGCACCGACTTTGATTCAAAATGGATGTAAAGTATTAGATTTATCTGCTGATTATCGTTTTGAGAATTTGGATACTTATACGGCTTGGTATAAGAAAGAACGTTATGATCTCGATACTTCTGCGATCGCGGTTTATGGATTGCCAGAACTTTATCGGGAAAAAATCAAGGCTGCTCCAGTGATTGGCTGTCCTGGTTGCTATTGTACTGCTAGTTTATTAGCACTTGCTCCCTTGCTCAAACAGGGTTTGATTTTACCGGAAACAGCTATTATTGATGCCAAATCGGGAACTTCTGGTGGTGGTCGTCAAGCTAAAACTCATTTATTGTTAGCAGAAGCTGATAATTCTCTGACAGCCTATGGCGTAGCAAATCATCGTCATACCCCAGAAATTGAACAGATTTGTAGTGATTTAGCCAGAGAAGATATTAAAGTCCAATTCACGCCCCATTTGATTCCCATGCCTAGAGGAATTCTGGCTACTGTTTATGCAAATTTAAGAGATCCTGGTTTAGTCAGAGAAGATTTGATTACGATTTATACGGCTTTTTATCGTAATTCTCCCTTTGTTCAAGTTTTGTCTAATGGAATTTATCCTCAAACAAAATGGGCTTGCGGCACTAATCTTTGTTATATCGGAGTGGAAGTCGATTCTCGTACGGGAAGAGTTATTGTGATGTCCGCGATCGACAATCTGATGAAAGGACAGGCAGGTCAGGCAGTACAATGTCTCAATATTATGATGGGTTGGGATGAAACTTTGGGTTTACCTCAGTTAAGTTTTTATCCTTAGAATTTACTAATGGCTAATAGTAAATAACTTGAGGTTGACAAGCAATGGGCTTACCAATACCGTAACCTTGAGCATAGTCAACCCCAATCTCGGCTAAAACTTGTAGTATTTCATCATTTTCCACAAACTCAGCAATAGTTTTGATGCCCATTACTTGAGCTATACAACTAATGCTGTCAACAATAGCGCGATCGCTCGGCTCCGTAACAATATTTTTGATCAGACTACCATCAATTTTTAAGTAATCAATTGGTAAATCTTTCAGATAACTAAAAGAAGAAACTCCACTGCCAAAATCATCGAGAGCAAACCTAACTCCTAATTTTCTCATAGTAGAAATAAATTCTAAAGCTTGAGATAGTTGAGAAATGGCAGCAGTTTCTGTAATCTCTAAACATAGATAACTAAGATCCATCTCAGCAGAGCTTAAAAGGTTAGTCACAAAATTGATAAATTCCTGATTACTAATACTAATTCCAGATAAATTGACTGATAATATTGTTTTCTGATCTGGAAAATAATCCTTATATTTAGTGACTACGGTTTCTAATACCCAACGATCAATTATCGTAATTACCCCATATTTTTCAGCAGCAGGAATAAACAGACCTGGAGAAATAATCTTGCCATCTTGGTCTTGATATCTTAGTAATATTTCATAATGTTGATGCAACTTGTCTTGCGGATCAATAGATTGGATCAGTTGCTTGGATAGATAAAATTGCTCTTGTTCAATTGCTTGAGAAACATTAGCAATATATTCCATTTGCATCTGATCATTATTTAATTCTGCATTTTCTTTACCAGCAACATAAAATCTCCCTCGACCCAAATCCTTGGCTTTATAGCAAGCTAAATCGGCTTTACTTAATAATTCTGTCGCATCAAAAGAATTATTATTAATCGAAATTATGCCAATGCTAATTCCAATGTCAAAAAGACGATTATTCCATTGAAAACGATATTCTGTGATGTGATTGATAATGTTCTGACATATTTTTTGTGCTTCTGAAATAGAAACATCAATTAACAATAGGCCAAATTCATCTCCGCCTAAACGACCTAAAACATCTTTTTTTCTGATGCAACTTTGCAATAAAGATGCTACTTCACCTAACAAGCAATCTCCAACTAAATGCCCTGCTGTATCATTGACTAATTTAAAACGATCTAAATCGAGAAAACATAATACTGATGATCTTTGAGATTTTGCAGTTTCATCGACTAAGGCTCTAAAATGCTTATTAAATTCTCGGCGATTAATTAATCCAGTCAAAGAATCGTATGAAGCTTGATAAGCAATAGTTTGAGATAAATTATATTCTTCAGTTATTTCTCTTTGAATTCCTCGATATCCAATAAAATTATTATCTTGATCATAGATAGGCTTACCATTAAGTTGGAAAATTTTTAATTCCCGATGTTGCTGCTTAATTTTAAAGATCAAGTTACTTAACGGTTGATGGGCTTCTATTTTAGTTTTATAAATATTCCAAGGGAAATCAAAATCAGGATTATTGCTAAACAATTCTCTCAAAGATTTACCTAATATTTCCTGAGGATTTTTATTATATAAATTTTGCGTATCTCCTGATACATAACAAAACTTTAGGCTGGGATCTATTTCCCAAAATATATTAGCTCCAGCTTCGGCTAAATCTTTATAACGGGACTTATTTTCTCTTAGTATTTTTTTAGTAGTCTCTCCTTTTCTAATTATTTGTATTAGTAAAGCAATGATTAATAATGTCACCATAAAAGCAGAACTAGTAAGCCAAACCAGACTTTTATATTTTTCATAAAAAGATGATTCTAGATTAATAATTTCACTATCATTAGGTAAGTATTCTAGCTCAATATTAAATTTTTTAAGTTCTTTAGCATCAAAAATCCAACGATTATCAGCTTTAATTATTGGTTTAATATTTTCAATATTTGATCCTTGTAAAATATTTTTTACAATTTCTGTTGCTTGCTCTGCATGGTGTTTTCCTTCTAGAAATTTGCCTCCTATAATCCCATGATTTAAGGCCGCAGGGTTAAAACCATAAATAGGATTAGGAATTTGCGATCGCAGAATTTCAGCTCCTTTTTCTAGACCATATAATTCGCCATTAGCACTATTGATTAGTTGTCCTAGTAATAAAACAGGAATATTCTCTGAGTATCCTTCAAAAATAGATTTGATATTTTGAGGTTCTAAATCATCAATAATTTTTATCTGCTGTGGCAACTCATAAACTCGGCAACATTCTTGAAGATTTCTCAAATTAGCTTGCCCTGTTTGAGTTGAATCATTAATAACAATTATCTGATTAGAATTGGTCTGTCGTTGAGCCTCCAAAATTATTGCAGCGATATCTCGATTTTCAAAAACTCCTGTAGCTTGAGGTAATTTTAGTAGTTTGGACTGTACATGGTTAATTCCCAGAAAAACCAGAGGAATATTGGCAAAATACTGATTTTTATTATTTAAAATCAAATCTAATCCAGGATCATCCGATACCATTAAAATATCAATATTTGTATTTTGATATTTAGTTCTAATATGGTTTAAAAAAGATTGTCCATGTTCAAGATTTGGATATCTTTTTGCATCGAGGAATTCATGAAAAACATTTATATCCTTGTTGTTTTCACTAAATGATTCATCAATCCCTTCTTTAAGATTACGAGTCCAAGAGAATTCGGAATGATAAGAATGAATCACTAAAATATTATCTTGTGCCAATGATTTGGTAGTACCGAGAAAAAAACAACAAATTATATTACTTAGAAATATTCCATATTTTAGTTGTTTATTTTGGCCAACATTTTGG
>JBCCYD010000224.1:0-9595 GCA_039190385.1 Cyanobacteria bacterium P01_F01_bin.143
AATCTTTTATCTGGTAGATTAGCGTTTTTAAGTTCTTCTTTTGCCCAGGATTGCATTTCTTTAATTTCTCTAGCTCTTTGATGATTAGAGTACAGTCATGGCAATCTTTTCCATAGTTATGGGTAAGGCATAGATTTATAGATTGCTGTTTAGTTCTTTTCTCTCTTGGAAGTAAGTCCCAGATTTCTTTAATGACATTTTTTCGGTGATAAGTAAAGTCATGCTCAAAAGCGTAGCTTAGGGGTACAAAGATGTCTTTTAGGGGTAAAAATGGTAGTTTTCCTCTAAATCCCTCAATTTGTAGTGTAAAGCAATGGGTTCTGATCGCTTCTAAATATTTTTTCTTGAAACGAGCACGCTTTAATTGAAATCCTGGTTTCTCAATTAAAATATCCAGTGCAATATCGAATTTGGGAACCAGTTTACCAATGATGCGACTCAGAAACCAGACAAAGAAAGCTGCGCCAACAAACTTCAGAGCCTCTTCTACCTCAGACTGACGCAAGCGATCTATCGCAAGTGCGACAAAAGCCGTTGGGATACCAGCACCGAATAATTTTTCATTTATCAGTTTCCAAACGTGGTCAGTGCTTATAGTGGTGTTGGGTTGTGGTTCTGGTTGAGGGGAAGAGTCACTCATAAGAATAGAAGAAAAATTTATCAGTATTCACTTAGAGGATTTACTTTGATTATTTTACCTTTTTCTATCAGTAAAACTCATGTTATTTAATATTGTGAAGATACTTAATACAATTGCAGATCTATAATTGAGATTGAGATCTTTTTATTATCGTTAGGAATGATTAAATTAATCTCGCTATTGATTAAAATTATTTTGTTCGGATTGTTGATTCTCACAGCAATTCTCTCATTAGGCACTTTATTCTGGAAGAGCTATCCTCTGGAATTACTCAGCAATTTTCGTGTGTACTATCTCTTACTTGCTGGAGCTATCGCGATCGCATGCTCGATCTTCCCAACCAAGGGATTTTGGACAAAACTAATACTTTATTGTTCTCTGGGGCTAATAGCTCTCAATAGTGTTTGGATTGTGCCCTGGTATCTACCAAATTCGCAGCAAGGTTCAGGGAATTCCATTCGAGTATTAACCTTCAATATCAACATCCTGAATAATGATTGGGACGAGATTGCCAAATCTATTCGTACTATCAAGCCGAATGTCGCCACTATTCTAGAAAGTAGTATCGAGACAAAAGAGGAACTATCCCAGCGACTAAACGATTTACTCCCATTTGTCTATCGAACTTCTGGTGGTGGAGTCACAATTTTTAGTCAATTTCCTCTTATTTCACCTCAAAGTAAAACCTTTAATAATGGCACAATTCTGGTGACTTCCTTGCAAGTCGAGCAAACTAGAATAAAGCTTATTGCCGCCCATCCAAGTGCTCCTCTCCACCCCCAATTCTTCAACCGCCGTAATGGACTTTTGAAAGAAATCACAACCTATCTTCAGCAACAAGAGAAAAAATCGTTAATTTTCTTGGGAGATCTCAACCTTACCCCTTGGTCTCCTCATTATTCTCAACTGCTTCTTAATACTGGGCTTCACAATACCCGCTTAGGATTTGGGATAGAACCGTCTTGGTTTGAACCTACAACCTATTATCCCGATTATATAAACTTGATTGCTCCCCTAGTTAAAATTCCCATCGACCATATTTTCGTTAGCAAGGATATCAAAGTGTCTGACTGCCAGACAAAGCAAGCGGCAAATGCAGATCATCGAATGCTCTGGAGTGACTTAGTGCCGCTACGCGGAAGTAATAAGTAATGAGTAATAAGTAATAAGTTTTGATTTCTAGACTTTTAGCCATTAGCAATTAGCCATTAGCAATTAGCAATGAACCAAAAATATAAAATAGCAGCTCTACCAGGAGAAGGAATCGGCATCGAAGTAGTAGAAGCTACCCTCACGATTTTGCAACAACTGGCACACAAACATAATTTTCAACTTCAAATTGATTATGGCGCGATCGGTAAATCGGCATTGCAAAAATATGGCTCCTATTTCCCCGAAACCACAGCTCAATTATGTGAGCAATCCGACGGCATTCTCTTCGGTGCAGTGAGTAAAGGTGGATTATTGGAACTTCGCAAGCGGTTTGATTTTTTTGTGAATCTTCGTCCAGTCAAAACTTTTCCTTGTTTAATTGATAAATCTAGTCTTAAACGCGATCTCTCCGAGATCCGCAAAGCGGGGCGCTTATTAAATGTAGATATTCTATTTGTCAGAGAATTAGTCAGTGGCATCTATTTCGGAACAGCAGGCAGAGGAGAAGATGAACAGGGAAGTTATGGCTATCACACCATGCAATATTACGATTGGCAAATTAAACGAATTGCTAGAGTAGCCTTAGCCAAAGCTCAACAGCGTCGCGGTTTACTAACTGTTGCTCACAAAGAAAATGCTTTACCTAATTTACCTTGGACTGATTTAGTCGCAGAAGTTGCCCAAGAATATCCTGAAGTTACAGTTGAGCCAATGCTAGTAGATAATTTGGCAATGCAATTAGTGATTAATCCCCAACATTTTGATGTGATTTTGGCAGGAAATTTATTCGGCGATATCTTGAGTGATCTTGGTGGTGCTTTGGTTGGTTCGGTTGGTTTATTAGGGTCTGCGAGTCTCAATGAAGCAGGATTTGGTCTTTATGAGCCGATTCATGGCACAGCACCTGATATTGCAGGAAAAAGCCAAGCTAATCCCCTGGGAACTTTAGCTAGTGCAATGATGATGCTAGAGCAATGGGGAGAACTAAACGCGATCGCGGACTTACAAGCAGCTTGGAACAAAATTCTTACTCAAGGTTATCGGACTCAAGATCTCTATTCTCAGGAAACCGAGATCCTTGTGACTACCCAAGAATTAGTAGAATTATTTCTCAAGGAATTATCAGTTTCGGTCTAAAAATCATGATTGTCGTTTACGGAATTAAAGAAAAGCTGAATCCAATAAAAGGAAAATTATCCAATGTTATTCACGGATGTATGCAATCTGTTCTAGGAATGCCCGAGGACAAAAGGGCACACAGATTTATCCCAATGGAAAGAGAAAACTTCTATTATCCTGGTGGCAGAAGCGATGCCTACACCGTCATCGAAATCAATATGATGCAGGGCCGTGAGGTCAATACCCATAAGAGATTAATCAAAGCATTATTTGATGAAATAGAAACTCAATTAGGTATATCACCGATAGATATTGAAATCACAATCAAGGAACAACCACCTCATTGCTGGGGATTTCGCGGAATTACAGGCGATGAAGCCAAACTAAACTATAAAGTTAAAGTATAAATAATGGAATTATCCCCGACGAAAAAAGCCTTACTCGCGTTAAAACAAATGCAGAGTAAGTTAGAAACTCTCGAAAAAGCCCAGCATGAACCGATCGCGATAGTAGGAATGGGTTGTCGTTTTCCTGGAGCCAATAATCCTCAAGAATTTTGGCAATTATTATCTAATGCTCAAGATGCCATTACTCAGATTCCCGCCGAACATTGGGATAAGGATCAATATTACGATAACCAACCTGCTACCCCAGGAAAAATTTGTAATAACTATGGTGGTTTTGTGCCCCATCTCAAGGAATTTGACGCGAGTTTTTTCCGTATTGCCCCCAGAGAAGCCGCCAGCCTTGATCCGCAACAAAGGCTTTTATTAGAAGTAAGTTGGGAAGCCTTGGAGAATGCCGCGATCTCTGCTGATCAGATTAAAAGCAGTCAAACTGGAGTTTTCATTGGCATCTCGGCAACGGATTATTGGCATCAATTATTAAGCCGCAAGCAATCAGAAATTGATGCTTATCTCACCACAGGCAATACCCATAGTTTGGCATCGGGACGTTTATCGCATTTTTATAATTTTACGGGGCCGAGTATTTCTCTCGATACGGCTTGTTCTTCTTCTTTGGTGGCAGTTCATCTGGCGATTAAGAGCTTGCGATCGCGCGAATGTAATTTAGCTTTGGTTGGTGGGGTGAATCGTCTGATTTCGCCTAAAGTTAGTATCAATTTCTCTCAAGCAAAAATGCTTTCTCCCGATGGTCGTTGCCAGACTTTTGATGAGGCGGCAAATGGTTTTGTGCGATCGGAAGGTTGTGGGATTGTGGTACTCAAAAGACTTAGTGACGCGATCGCAGATCGAGATAATATTAGAGCTGTTTTACTCGGCTCAGCAGTCAATCAAGATGGTCGCACTAGTAGCATTACCACTCCCAATAGTTTGTCTCAGCAAGCTGTGATTAAGCAGGCTTTAGAGAATAGTAAAGTAGAAGCGCAACAAGTTAGTTATCTAGAAACTCATGGTACAGGAACATCTTTAGGAGATTTGATTGAGGTTGAGGCTTTAAGTTCGGTTTTTGGCAGTAATCAGAAGTTAATTCTTGGTGCAGTGAAAACGAATATTGGTCATTTGGAATCCGCTTCGGGAATTGCAAGTTTGATTAAAACCGTCTTGGCTCTGGAGAATGAATCGATTCCGGCTAATCTTCATTTGAAAAAACCTAATGAGAAAATAGAATGGCAGAATTTACCTTTTAAACTTCCCCAAAATGCGATCGCGTGGAAAAAAAGTGAGCAACCTCGGATTGCGGGAGTTAGTGCTTTTGGGTTTAGTGGCACCAATGCCCATGTTATTGTTCAGTCATCAGACATCAGTCATCAGTTATCAGTTAGTAGTGACGAAAAGACTAATGAAGGTTTTAGTTATGTTTTAACTTTATCTGCTAGAAGTAAAAAAGCTCTTCAAGAATTAGTCAAACGTTATCAAGAATATTTAATGAAGACTAGTTCTTCAATCAAGGATATTTGTTACACAGCGAATATAGGGCGATCGCATTTTAATCATAGATTAGCTTTGGTCGTAAGTTCGATCGCAGATTTGCAAACTAAATTAACTCAATTTCTCTCTCAAGAACTGCCTCCCAACTTATGGCAAGGAAAGGCAAATCTCAATCGGGAACCAAAACTTGCTTTGGTATTTAACAATCAAGTTAGTAATGATTTGAAAGATTTAGCCCAATCCTTGATTGCTACACCGATAGTTTCTAGAGATATGGCTGAAATTTTTTGGTCAATTGGTGGTCAAGAAACTAGAGAAGGATTAACTGTAGTTTTTTCTGATCTAGATTCTGAGTTACGCGATCGGCAATTATTAATTTCTGGATTAGCTCAATTATATGTTTTAGGAGTTACTATCAATTGGGAAGTTTTAATAAATGAGGATTATTATAAAAAAATTAGTCTACCTACTTATCCTTTTCAACGACAAACCTATTGGCTAGATTAAGCAGAATTTGCTGAACCTAAACAATTGATTTTACAAAAAGCTTTTACTAGAAAACTCACCTAAACACCAGGAAAAATAATGATTATCAAAAAAATCATTGATGAACTCAATGAAATCCCAGAAGACAAACTAAACCAAATCTACGAACTGATCCATTACTTTCGCCTTGGATTAAACCAACAAAACGAACAACCTCGCACCTCTGGCTTATTGAAAGGTCGTCTTGGTGACGCTTTTTTTGAACCTTTACCTGAATCAGAACTTCAACAATGGGAAAAAGATATTTAATTGATACTCATATATTATTGTGGTGGATATTTGACGACCCAAAACTAGACCAAAATAGCAGAAAGATTATCCAAGAACCTAGCAATAAAATTTTGGTTAGTAGCGCATCTGCTTGGGAGATTGCCACAAAAAATCGTATCGGCAAACTACCCGAGGCTACAGAACTGCTAGCAGATTATGACAATATCCTACGAAAATCCAGATTTGACCAACTCAGCATCACGACAGCCCATGCTCTTCGAGCCGGATTATTACCCATCCAACATCGAGATCCCTTCGATCGCATGATTATGGCACAAAGCGAGCTCGAAAAAATCCCGGTCATTACCTACGATTCCGCTTTTAAAACAGGATTTATCGAAGTTATTTCAGAAACTACCTGATGAGGAAATGATAATTGGTTCATAGTTTATTATGAAAGTATCTAATCCTGAATTTTGACTGAAATTTCTCTTATCAGCAACTCAATAAACTTTGATTGATTTTTCAGTTACCAATTAGAACCCTCTCAGACTTACAAGCGATTCTAATAATTAATCAAGCAAAACCAAAACTTCTATTGAAGGAGAAACATGATGAAACGCTTAGTCCTCTCTACTTTATCTGCTCTAGCATTCTCTAGCTTAGTAGCTCCCGCTTTTGCCTCAGAAATCGCCGCTGCTAATCACAATAACTCTAACAACATTAACAAAATTACCCCTTTTCATCTAGTTTCTGGCGCTTATCAAGGTCGCTTTACTAATCAAGGGATTCCTTCCTTCAATTCTTTCTTACATGCAATTCGCCACAACAAAATTGAAGCTGAAGATTTAGTGAACAGTGCCGTTTCTGCGGGACGACTTCCAAAAGATACTCTAAACGATTCTCAATACCTTAGTTCTGTTGATACTCTCCTCGAAAACTTAGACAAAAATTAATCATTAACTCTCCATTTAATATGCGATCGCTATTCTCTCCTGAACGCGATCAGGTAGACTCTGGCACTACGCGAATCTAAAGAATATTCAAGGCGATCGCATACAGTTTAAGATGCTTCATGCAATCGCCAATAAATCCCACATTGAAACATAGCAATAAATTAAGAGTCTAATTTCAAGACTGCCATGAAAGCTTCTTGTGGAACATCCACAGTACCGATCGCCTTCATGCGTTTTTTCCCTTTGGCTTGTTTCTGCAATAATTTCTTCTTCCGCGAAATATCACCGCCATAACATTTTGCCAAGACATCTTTTCTCAAAGCAGGAATATGTTCACTAGCAATCACTTTTGTCCCAATCGAAGCTTGAATCGGCACCTTAAACTGATGGCGGGGAATCAATTCTTTGAGTTTCTCTGTCAAAGCTCGACCAACATAATAAGCCTTATCCCGATGCACAATCGTAGACAAAGCATCTACTCCATCCTTGTTCACCAAAATATCCAACTTCACTAGATTATTTTCTCGATAACCAATTAGTTGATATTCCATGCTGGCATAACCCCGAGAACGAGACTTCAAGCGATCAAAAAAGTCTGTTACCACTTCGGCTAAGGGTAATTCATAAACCAAACAAGTCCTGTTGAGGGTGAAATATTTCATATCCTTAAAATCACCGCGACAAGTCTGGCATAAATCCATCAGAGTACCAACAAAATTCTCAGGAGTAATAATTTCTATCTTGATATAAGGCTCTTCAATTTTGGTGCGTTTTTGTGGTGGAGGTAATTGGGAAGGGTTATCAATTTCGATTACATCACCCTCAACCTTGGTAACACGATAAATTACCGAAGGTGCGGTGGTAATAAGTTCGAGATCATATTCGCGCTCCAGTCTTTCTTGGACAATTTCCATATGGAGTAAACCCAGGAACCCACAACGGAATCCAAAACCCATGGCACTAGAGGTTTCTGGTTCATAAGAAAGAGCTGCATCGTTGAGTTTCAGCTTTTCTAAGGCATCGCGCAAATCTTCATATTGGTCGGAATCCGTGGGAAACAAACCACAGAAAACCATTGGTTTAGCCTCGGTATAACCAGGCAAAGGTTCATCCGCAGGAGTGCCCGATAAAGTTATGGTGTCGCCTACCCGAGCATCCTCTACTGTTTTAATTGCGGCAGCAAAATAACCTACTTCCCCAGCGTGGAGCTCTTCTACCTGAATTTGGTTGGGAGATAATACGCCCAGCTCATCGATTTCATATTCTTTGCCCGATGCCATCAAATGAACGCGATCGCCTTTCTTTACTTTCCCATCCATCACGCGGAAGTAAACAATCACACCGCGATAGGCATCGTAATAACTATCAAAAATCAAGGCTCTGAGTGGTTGATCTATCGTATCTTCTGGTGGCGGAACATGTTCGACGATCGATTCTAAAATATCTTCAATGCCAATTCCTGCTTTTGCTGAAGCTTTAATGACATCGGTACAATCTAACCCGACTACTTCTTCAATTTCTCCCGCGACTCTTTCTGGCTCTGATCCTGGGAGATCTATTTTGTTGAGAACGGGAATAATTTCTAAATCGTTTTCTAAAGCTAAATAGACGTTCGCCAGGGTTTGCGCCTCGACTCCCTGGGAAGAATCTACGACTAACAGGGCACCTTCACAAGCGGCTAGAGAACGGGACACTTCGTAGGAAAAATCTACATGACCAGGTGTGTCGATTAGGTTAATGATATAATCCTTGCCGTCTTTGGCCGTGAAGTTCATGCGAGCGGCTTGGAGTTTAATCGTAATTCCCCGCTCCCTTTCGATATCCATATTGTCGAGAAATTGTTCTTTCATTTCTCTTTGAGCAACAGTATTAGTTACTTGCAACATGCGATCGGCTAGAGTGGATTTTCCATGATCGATGTGAGCGATAATCGAAAAGTTACGAATTCGAGAGACGGGAACGTCAGTCATAAATATTTATAAAAGTAAATTTTAGTCTTGATTAATATATTGTAATGTTGATTTCCCTAAAAATGAAGATAGAAAGAAGTAAGAAGTACTGCTGAATACAGATAAGGATCAATCTCACAAAACCCAACAGGTTAAGATTGCTATGAGGTTGCGAGGCTGCTACAGGCGAGATAATATTACATTGAGTGAATAACAGCTTTTTACAAGATTTCTACACAGAAAAGATATTTATAAATTTTTTCCTTCGCTTTGTTGTCGCCAAATCTTCCCAACCAGGAAACGTATCAAAATCCTGAGATCTTTGATACGTTTGCCATGTCCGTAGCCAATAAACTCGGAATGTCATGATTGCCAGGAATCACATAATTACTTAACCAACAATTCTTCACAGCGAATTTGAGTTGTTTCGCTGCTGTCGTTAGCATAAATTTCCAATTCTGCCTCTGCTGGCGCATTGAATAACAAACGTTGTTGAGGAAAAATTACTTTTTCAAAATACCATTGCTCAATATTCACGATCCGAATAATTTGAATCTTATTCGTGAGGTTAGTATAGCAGCACAAAGCAAGGGAGCGCGCATCGACTTTAGAGGTAGATAACATTGTATTTTAAAGGTAAAAATTTTTTAAAATATTGAAATTATTGATCAAACTGAAATAAAACTTTTTTCCCATCATAAGACCTTTAACTAACCTATGTTGATGTTTATTAGGTACTTTAATATCTATTTCGATTTTAGAACTATTTTATGGTAGAAACTTGAATTATTTCAATCTGTACCGAGAGCAAGGTGGTTTCTCCTATAATCAACGCAACCGACAGAGTGGCAATTATGATAGCCATAATTTCAAAGGAGGTGCAGATTTCTTCCTGAATAAGAAAAATACATTGGGTTTCATCGTCAGTGGCTCTTTAGGCGATAATCTTTGGAGAAATAATTCCCGAATGCCTATTAGTGCTATAGGCGCAACTACACCTGATAGAATATTGATTGCAGAAAGTATTAATGAAGGCGACCGAAACAACCTCAACTTTAACGTCAACTATCAATTTGACAATGGCAAAGAAGTCACCTGGAACATAGATGCAGACTTTGGACGATTTAGAAA
>JBCCYD010000225.1:0-9574 GCA_039190385.1 Cyanobacteria bacterium P01_F01_bin.143
CAATTCTAGTGGTCTTTAAAAATCAAATAGCTTTATCTCTTGTATTATCAAGCAGATTTAATAGAGTGCGATCGCGCTTTCTAATCCAGATTAGAACCTTTCTAAATAAGTCTGGGAAGATCAAAAAACTCAATTAATTCTTCTAATTTTGTGTCATCTGTATGGGGAATAATTGATTCGATTTTTTTGATAGTATCTTTATTCAAAAATCGAAAAACTTCATTTCTTAAAATAGCAATAGCCTCCACTGGTAAGCCTGTAACTTCACGCATAAATCTAGCTTCTCTTCCCCTAGCAAAATTAACTTGAAATTTTGCCTTTTTTAGCAGTCTATGTTTTAACTTTTTTGCTAATTCTGGTTGGTTAAGATATTCTTTATTCAAAATAATAGGAATGATATCGGGATTCTCTTCTAAAAAAATCAGATTTCCTTCTTTAAGATAAGCTTCAATACCCTCTATTCCTAAAGAACCAAGATCTGATAAAGCAATAATATGAGCTGGCAATGATATTTTTTTATTCGTAGAGTATAAAGCAGGTTGGTACATAGAATTATCTTCAAAATCATATAAACAAATTGTTGCTTCGATAGCTTCTTGAATAATTTGCAAATCTGAATTTGTCAGAAATATCTTATTTTCTTCTGCTTGATCAATTGATTGTATCTTGATACTTTTTGTATAATTAATTAGTTTAGATATTGTGGCTGCTTCACTAACGCCAGGTTTTCTTCTTCTAAAAGTATTGGGACTAGCATTAGGCATGAATTCTTGCACCATATCGTGAGAGATGGCACAGATATCAATTAAATATTTGAGTCTAGTCAGGGATGTTTTACTCGTTATGCTCACAAAAGGCTCAATAGCTTGAAAAATAATTCTTGCTCTTTTCTGGACTCCATAGGCATGAGCAGAAGTATGATAGTATAATCTCTTCTCCTTGCTTTGTTTTTGAATTTCTAGGAGCGCAAAATCTTTGACTATGGTGACAGCTTCTTCAAATGAGCCAGCTAGCCGAGTCAGGTTCTCAGGTTTGAGATTATCGCTATTCAATTGACTCATTTTTCAAGGTAATTTCCTGGTAGCTGATTTCAAGGTAACTTTAGGAGCATTTTCTCACTAGAGTATCATTGAAAACTAGCAATTTTTGAGGATTAATCTTTGATTACCAAATTATTGCGATGAACAATAGTATCTGCGCCACTATAGCCCAAAATTAAAGAAATTTTTGCTGAATGTTGTCCTTTGATCTGATTTATCTCGGTATTACTATAATTTACTAAGCCTCTAGCAACTTCAATCCCTTCGCGATCGCAAATCTGAACAGCATCTGTTGCCATAAATTCTCCGGCAACTTTGATAATTCCTGCTGGCAATAAAGATTTTCCCTGGGTAATTACAGCTTTAACTGCGCCTTCGTCTAAATATAATTTGCCCATTGGCAATAAGCCATTAGCAATCCAACGTTTCCGCGCATTATCCGTTTGTGCTTGGGGTTCAAATCTGGTTCCTAAAGCTGCTCCTTGCAAAATTTTGACGATATTCTGAGGTTTTTTCCCTTGAGTAATTACAGTCGTAACTCCCGAACTAGTGGCAATGCGAGCTGCTGAGAGTTTAGTTGCCATGCCTCCGGTGCCCCATCCTGAACCGCTGCCCCCCGCTTCGATTTGTAATTGTTTAAATTCCTGGCTAGATACCAAATCAATTGGCTGCGCATCGGGTACTATACGAGGATCAGCAGAATATAAACGATCAACATCCGTGAGTATAAACAACCAGTTAGCTTTGATTAAGCTAGCGACCAAAGCAGATAAAGTATCATTATCGCCAAATTTTAGTTCGTCAACGGCGATCGTATCGTTTTCATTGACTATGGGAATAACACCTAAATCGAGCAACTCTTGAAAGGTATTGGAAGCATTGACATAGGAATTCCGTTCCATTAATTCTCGACGAGTCAAGAGTATTTGCGCGATCGGCTGGGATAAATTACTAAAGAGATCATCGTAGATCCGCATCAATCTGCCTTGTCCAACAGCGGCTACTGCTTGTTTGAGAGCTATCTTTCGTGGTCGTTCAGTCAAGTTTAATCTGGCACAACCAACTCCAACAGCACCAGAAGACACTAGGACAACATGATGTCCTAGAGAACGCAGCTCGGTTAAGGTTTCAACTAAAGAAGCAATGGTCGCAATCGCAATTTTTCCATTTCCCTGAGTCAAGCTTGAGGTGCCAATTTTAATAACTATAATCATTTAGTCAGTCATCAGTTATCAGTTATCAGTTATCAGTTAGCCATTAACAATTATTAGAATAATTATTTACAGCTAAACTGATTGCGGTCGGTAAGATTAAATGTTCTTGAATTTGAATTCGTTTATGAAGAGATTCTAGGGTATCGCCCGGTAAAACTGGCACCGCAGATTGCATAATAATTTGACCACTGTCCACTTCTAAATTTACTAGATGAACTGTACAACCCGTAATTTTCACCTGAGCTTTTAAAGCTTGTTCAATGGCATTGATTCCTTTGAAACTAGGTAATAAACTGGGATGAATATTAATAATGCGATCGCGAAAATTATCTAATAAAACTTGAGTAACAATGCGCATCCAACCTGCCATGACAACCCATTGCACATCATATTGTTGAAGGGTATTCACAATTTCTTGGTCTAATGCTTCGCGTTGGGGAAATTCACGATGATTAATTAAAACGCTGGGTATTTGCCATTTCTCTGCCCGAGATTTCACTAGAGCTTGGGGATTGTTATAAATTAGAACCTTGATTTCTGCATTTAGTTGCTCATTCGCGATCGCCTGTGCCACAGCTTCAAAATTACTGCCACTACCAGAAGCCATTATCCCTAACTTAATTGGCTGTGATGAATTATTTGGTAGAGATATTGCAGGAGAAACTAGAGACATTTGGAAGGAGTAATGAGTAATAAGTAATGAGTAATGAGTAATAGGTAGCTAATTGTTCAATGTTTAATGATTAATGCTCAATGATTAATGGTCAATGTTTAATGCTCAATGATTAATGTTCAATGCTCGATGTTAAAGCTGATTCGAGAAAGGTAATTAAACCATCAATATCTTGGTTCTCTGTAATAAAGCATTCTCGGGGATTTGTTTCAGGTTGAAAATGTAATAATTTAACTTGTCCTTCACCAATCGCTAGAATTAAAACTTCCTGTTCTGGTTGATAACCATCAATTAAACCTAAAATTTCTTGGATATGCCCTCTGGTAGTTTTGTTGAGTTTTTCCAAAGATTCTTTACTACAAGCCACAAAATGAGGTTGCGGTTTGAGGTCAATTCCCAAAATATTATCGCGATCGCCCCATTCTTCTTGCAATCCCCAAGCCAAAGCAGCTAATTTCTGCTCATGCTCATCAACAAAATTATCTAGTTGCCATCGCCATTTCTCTTCGGGAACATTTTTTTGACTACTACCAAATTGCATTGTTAGTTTTTAGTGAGTTTTTGTAATTGATCGCTTTTCGTGAGAATTAAATTATATATCACAGGAGTCAAATCCCCATGATTTTAATCTTACAATGAATGATTAATTATCAAACAAAACGTACTTTGCGACTTTTACTTCGCCGTCAATTTAATATTGATGTCCTTACTTTTCAATATCTAGCAAATTAGTATTTTTTGATCCACACCAGACGTTAAATATTACTGGCTATCTTTAGGTTATAGTTTAAATAGTTCTATGAGGTCGAAGTTCTAATATCCATAAGCGCGGTGAATAGTACTTAATGCACCCTGAACAACTTTTTCATCACTTTCTGTGGACAAAGCTAATGCTGCTGGACCTCCGTTGAAAACAACTAAGAGTGGTTCACCAAAAATAGCGTATAAATTCAGCCAATCATTATAGTAACCAGGTTCATAATCGGTAAATGGTGTTACAAGCATATGAGGTTCCTTGTCCCAGAACACTTCATCAAATTGCAGATAAACTTTGTCTAAAGTGCCCATGCCTAGACGTTCTATTGCCCGCTGCTTATCATGGGGCAAAGTCGGATTAAATGTGATGTCTCCCGCTTTGAGAACTCCCAGAGGAACCGTCACAATAACAGCATCAAATTCAGATTGACCTGAACCTGAAGTGAGCTGAACACCATTTTCATCGTAATCGACAGTCTTTACAATCTCATTCAGAACTACTTCATAGTTTCCTTGAAAGTATTCAAATATTTTGGTGTAGCCATCTGGGAAAACTAGCTCATCGCCTTCATAGTCATTAGACAGTGCGTAAGCCCATTGATTAATAGAATCCGCACTCGTGCCTGCCACATTATTAACATAACTAATTTCTTCAACCCAGTCTGGAAGATCTTCATCCTCAAGTTTTTGTCCCCTATCCCGAGCAACCCAACTTTCGTTGGTAACTACTTTCCTCATTCCGGCTGCGTTGGTCACTTCAGTAAGTGGATTGCCCTCTGACCCATGCAACCAGCTCGCACCAAGGTCACATGCCACTCCCAGGGAATAGTCAGTATGGATGCGCCCACCAATGCGATCGCGTGCCTCAATGACTTGAACCTTACGTCCTGCTTTACTTAGATTATGGGCTGCCACGATACCAGCAATGCCCGCTCCGATAATACCAATATTCTCATAGTCGTATTCTAAAAGAGCTTTCGCGACTGACCGTCCCGTTTCGAGTGCTGCATGAACCGTACTGTTGCGGTCTGGGTTGGTTGCCTCACCAGCAAAAAATAATCTGTTCATCAGAGGCTTGGCGAGGTTTTTGTGATCACGCCGACGAGATCCTTTAGCGATGTAGGAGTAAGTTCCGTAGGCAAATGGGTCTTGACTCCAATTTGTTCGGAGATAGCCCTTGAGTTGAGGGCCTGTTTTTGGTTGGGCATGGCTGGGCCAAGGCAGAAAAACCGCTCCAACAGCTGCTCCAGTTCCTAAAATAAAATCTCGTCTATTCATAGAATTAGTTTAAAACTTGGCTTAAATACGAACAATGTTCACTTTTTTGATAATATGAACTTTGTTCAGGTTTGTCAAGAACCATCGAAACGAGAAAATACCAATGAGTCAAGATTCAGCAAAAATGCGATCTCGGCACAGCCGAGGCGCTTCGCGATCGCAGCCTCGTCAAGCCCGGAGCCAAGAGCGAGTAAATCAGATTTTGGATGCAGCTGAAAAACTCTTTATTCGCGAAGGATATGAGGCGACTAAGATGAGGGCACTGGCTCAGGCTGCTGATGTACCAATCGGCTCAATTTATCAGTTTTTCAAAGATAAATCAGAAATTCTTCAGGCGCTTCATGTTCGTTACCTAGAATTTTTTCAACAGCGACTGGATGCCCTCGATGAAGAAATGATGATGCAACTTCCCTTACCTGAATATGTGGAACAGGTTGTTGATTTCTGTAATCAATTTCTGATAGATTTCCCTGGCTATTACGCAATTTTCACTCAAGTACAAGGTTTGTCAGCAGGGTGGCAAAAGCTTGAAGACTCGCTGGAAGCTGAAATTTTGAGGGATTGGGCTCTTGAACTAAGCCAACGAGATCCCAGTTTGACTAAAAAAGATTGTGAAGCGATCGCATTTGTACTGTTAAAAACAATCGATAACCTGCTTTGGTTAGCGCAGGGACAAGATCCTGAATTTCGCGATCGCCTGGTCCAAGAGACTAAGCGCTTTACTCTCAGCTATCTACAAAGTTATTGCGGAAGATCTGGAAGCTCGTTGTGGATTGATAGTGATTGATCTGGGGACTGGCGCGATCGTGGATTGGTTGCGGTTGGAAGGCATTATTAGTGAGCTTTATGATGTGCAAGTTTTGCCTGAAGTGACAAGACCAATGGCGATCGGTTTTCAAAATGATGAGATTAGTCTTTTGTTGACTTTAGATCTTTTGAAAGTTTTATACTAGCAGTTATGGCTTTTGTTAGTGCGATTGCTTTTGGAAGCTATAGCGATCATATTATGCAGAAAAATACTGAGTTGTTATAAGTCGCCAAGAACTGAACTCAATCATACAAAAAAGCAACTACATGCAATTATTACATGCTAAATAAATAATAAATTCATGGGTCGTAGAGAATCGGTTACGGATGATACCCGAGTCCGTGAAATCCGAGGCTACTATAAGATTATGTGTCTGGATTGTTAAGAAGACTAAGTAAATTTAGCGACAGACGCGAAGATAAAGTATCAAAATTGTATTTACTTTGTGTTTAATCTCTGTAATCAATTAAGTGATAATACCACGAAACTCACTATAAAATGAACAAAGAAAATTATGCTGGTCAAGATCTTAGAGAACAAAATCTAAAGCTACTTAATTTAAAAGGAGCAGATCTAACACGTACTAATCTCGAAGGTGTTGACTTAGAAAATTGTGACTTAAGTGGTGCGAATTTATCTGGTGCGAATTTATCTGGTGCGAATTTATCCGGCGCTAACCTCAGTAATGCTATTTTAGATCGTGTTAATCTAAATGATGCAAACTTGCAAAAAGCAATTCTTAGAAAAGCTGAAATTAATAACTCTACTCTTAGAAAAGCCAACTTAAGTAATGCTGATTTGACTGAAGCTAAATTGTGGGGTAGCGATTTAAGAAATAGCATTTTAAACCATGCTGAATTAGGAGAAACCTTTCTACGTACAGCTAATCTTCGCGGAGCTAAATTAGAATACGCTAACTTGAACAATGCAGAGATTAATAGTGCATATTTAACTGAAGCCAGTCTTAAAAACGCTAATCTTCATAATGCTAAGTTAGTTCGCGTTCAACTTAGAGCCGCAGATTTAAGCAATGCCAATTTGACTAGTGCTGATCTCGGTGGTGCTAATTTGAATCGAGCAAAGCTAATTAATACGATATTAAATAATGCAATATTAGCCAAAACAATTCTCACTGGCACTAATTTTAGCCATGCTCAATTGATGAGAGCAGATCTGCGCCGTGCGAACTTAGCTTTTGCTGATTTCAATCATGCCAACTTGGAAGAAGCTAATCTTAGCAGCACTAATTTAACAGGAGTTAATCTTACTGAAGCTAATCTCGTTTATGCTGAACTTAATGGAGCGACCATCACTACAGCCAAATTAAATGGTGCAATTTTAAATAACGCTAGTATCTTGAGAGTTAATCTCCGCGATGCCGATTTATCAAACTGCCAACTAAAGAATGTTAAGCTCAATAGAGCTTATATGAGTGGGACTGTCCTTAAAAAGGCTAGTTTGAAAGATTCTGATATATCAGGTGCCAATTTACTGGGTGCAAATTTAGAAGGTTGTGATTTAACTCATGCACAATTAATTCGAGCATACTTAAGCCATGCTAATTTGGATTTTGCCGATCTTACTCAAACTGATTTTAGTGGAGCAGACCTTACTCGTATAAGTTTGAATACAAAGCATGCAACTGGAACACAGTTCACCCAGAATATTGGTATGACTCAAGAAATGGAGTCTCAATTGAGGGAGAATGGAGCTTTATTTCTCAAAGCTCGTACAACAATTCAGGAGTTCAGCACAGAAAAACAGAAGGAAAAAGATTACAATTTCATTATTCGTCGGGTAAATGAGATTAGAGCAGATTTAGTATATCGGCATTTAGATTTAGAGGAAGCATGGCGCATTTTTGAAGATTCCATTAAAACCTTTAAATCATCGAGAAATGATAATCTAGAGCATAATAATATCAACGATAATCAAAACAAAATCATCGATAATTGGCTTTCTGTAATTGAAAGAGATTCAAGAAAATCTTACGATGCCATCGAAAAGAATAAAGACTATATCGAGAATATAGTTGATAACTTTGGAAATGAAGAAGTTCTTGAATGGGTTGAAAAAAATCTTCTAGACGAATTAGCGTCTATTCATGAGGCAATTATAGACTTATATAGGTATACTGGCTTAATCTATACTCTCTGGAAAAGCTTAGCTGAGGAGAAGTCATTATCAGCCTAAATATCAGTTTCTTCTTCCTCAGAATTATTATTCTCTTTCTTGCTTCCATTTCCACCCTTAGGAAACAGATGACGAGTCACAATATAGTATAAACCAGCAAAATCACCTGCGATCGCACCTAGAATTGCGACTTGAACAGTCTCAGATATTTCAACCTTTTCGTCAGAAAACGAAGATTCCAGTGCGGAAAGCAACCGAAAAGGAATAAACAACATCTGTATTGAAATAATTCCAAGTATAAGAGTTCTAGCAACTAAGATAAAAATTTGTTGTCCAATTTCAAGATTACTTTTTATTCTAATTGCAGAATTTTCAACCTTATTCTCTTGAAGATATTCTTGCGGCGTTTCAACATCAATAATTCTTGCTTTGAATGATTCTTGAGAAATCCCTAAACCTGAAAAATATTCCTCATTAATTTCGAGAGGGTTATTAGAGGAACTTTCAGGAATGAAATCTACTTCTTCCAATATAGTTTTTGACTTTTCGCGGGAAAATATTTTTGAAAACCAATTACTCATTTATTCCTCTTTAGGTAAGGCTTAATAAAACCTAAAATACTAAATCCAGAAGTTCTTACTCTGCAAAGCATATAGATTTTATTAAACCCAAACCAGAAAAATCTGATATCAATTAGGAATTGATACAGTTTCAATTGAGAGAAAGACTATTGAAGAGTTCGTAAATTAAGTTGTGTTTGTTTGATATTTGTCAAACCTTGTAGAAAAAAATTGATTTCCATTAGCTATATTATTCAAGTCATTAAAATTTCCTTGACAACTTTATCGTCTTCAACGACACCAATACTTCGGCCTTCTTTTTTCGCCGTCTCAGCAATGCCATAAAGAGCTAAACCTGTTCGTAATACATCTGCCATTTTTTTGCCAGATGTATCCGCTAATTCCTGTAGTAGATCATATGCTTCAGGAGACAATTCCAGATTAAGACGTTTTTTCTTGGGTTTACTCATAATAAATATTCTAAAAACCTCCACATTTTATAATTTGCAAAATTAGAGAGTCAAAATATGAGTCTACAAACTATTATACTATTAAAATGTACATTTCAAATATAAAATTAATGCAAAAAATACACACTTATAATTACATAATAACTCATTGAGCACCAAGGTCAAGACTTGAAAATAAATAAAAAAGCCTACAGACCCTCAAGCTATAGAACTTATAGTTCTTACTCAAAAGTGTAGACCCTTTACTAAACTTATCTTTTATCAAAACTTCTAGCATTACACTCTTAATCCTCATTATTTGAGCATTTTAGAACGGGAAACAGAAAAAATATCTGCTATTCTAAATACTTTAGGATAAGTGTTAGTTTTTCTTTCACGTCTAGAGCGGTAAACCGATGCTGGATTGCGATAAATCGCTTTGCGAGTAATAAAAATATCATAAGACTTTTTATTTGGGTAAAAATACCAGTATTTATTCTTTCTAGACTTTTTATGTCTTTTTGGAGTATAAAAATAAATCAAATTACTATGGCGATGTTTACACATAAAAACCTCTCAATTGTTCAAAGGTAATATTTAAATGAAAACATGAGCATTTAATGGTGTATTTAGTTTTCATTTAATACATATTTTATGTGTAAA
>JBCCYD010000226.1:0-9572 GCA_039190385.1 Cyanobacteria bacterium P01_F01_bin.143
CTAGAAGATTTATAGAATGCGGTTTTCAGCCGATATTCCCTATGACTACAAACTAGAGTGGATAAGCTTTTCAAGCGATCTATCTTCTAATTAGCGATCGCGAATTGGAAGTCAACAAATTGATCGCGTCGGCTGAAACCCGCATTGTTTCGTGACTTTGTGATCTACTGAATTTAGCTCATCAATAACCTATTCCCCATAATCGCAACAAATTGCGATAACTATCTTCTAAATCATTTTGAAAATCTATTATTTGAAAGCTTGGCAAAACCCATGAAAGTTTCTCATAATCACAACTTTCAGATAAAAGAGGCACTATTTTTCCTTCATATCGTTTTTGTTGAAGAGCAAACATCAATTCTCTTTTAACCCACATTGATTCAATAGATTTTAAAGACAGAACAATCAAAAACCAATCACATCTGTTTAAAGCTTTACCGATCTCATCATGCCATTGATAAGCTCCTAAAATATTTGTTTTGCTGTACCAAACGGGAATTCCATGACGAATTAAAACACTGACTAATTCAGAGACAAACTTTTCATCTTGACTTGAATAAGATAGAAATACTTCTTTTGGTGTCATATGAATAATTGATTCAAAGGTACTTACGCTGATTTAAGAACTTTAGTGATTTGTTCCAAACCTTTGTTATCTTTTCCAAGATTTGGCAGACAAATTATCTGGAATTTTTTTAAAATCCAAGGAATATCCGTGGACTTCAGCTGTTCAGAATTTGCTGCAATCACAGGAATTAACCGACCCTTATATTTTTGGGTACCTAGCGCATAGCCAACTTCGAAAGAAATATTAGGAGATATCACCGAATTAGGAGTTAGCAAAACAACCATCGCATCTGATTCTTCAAGAGCTTGTCCCTTTACTTTTGCCCAGTTTTCTCCTGGCAATATCTGAGAATCATCCCAGACATCAAAACTATCATCTCTAAGAATTTGAGCTAATTTTTGAGCTAACTTTATATCTTTAGGATCATGACTAATAAATACTTGCATTTTATTTTCTAAATTTTGAGAAATGTTAAAGAGGCATCCATTGGGGAGTAATCGGAGAAGCCCAAGTATTTCACTCTCTATTGTAAGCTGAATCGGATCTTGTTCCTAATGAGGGAGCATTTACTCTTAACCATTTGCGATCGCGACATAGCCTTGTTGGGCAATTCTTTCTGTTACATCGCGAATATGATCATTTACCCCAAATATCTCTTGAATTACGATGACTGCTGGGTAAGTTCCTGCACCTTTGGGAGTCGCTAGGTAGGCATCAATGGCCAAGCCTTGATTGTTGATTTTGGCTTGTTGAGTCTGAATTTTCGCGATCGTTATATTGATAATTTCGTTGCTTTAAAAAGTTAGCTTATTTTTGACGGAATTTTCCGCTAGTTGGGCCATCTTATGAGCTACAGATTTCAAATCATTATAATCAGAGACCCGTAATACTTCAGAGTTGGTTGATGCTTTACTCAATTGAATTGATGGGTTGCTCAAAATTGGTGGAGCCTCAGCTTTTGAATTCAGAAGAACACTAATTGAAGCAAGATTATGATAATTTATCTTCTTGGCGATCTTTGTGACTTGAAGGTTTAAATTGTTAGATATAATTAATGCAGCTAAATCAGTATTCTCAAGCTCTGAATTGATGACAACATCTTGAGGAAGCTCTGAAACTATTTCATCGGATCTAGTAACGTTAATCCCTTCTTTTTCCAACTCTTGCTGAATTTGATCTAAAAATTCATAATCGGCTACACTTGCAGACAAAAATAATTTAGGTTTTCGGGCAACATCTTTGGGTTTTTCTGATTCTGGCAAAGCCAAAGTTAGGTAATGCTGAATCTTGTGTGATGCTCCGTCTTTGGTAACAATTTCAAGATAGATCATGAATTGTCCCCAACCCCTTGATTCAAGACGAAAATTACTGGTACGTTCTTTAACTGTTCTTACCGGGTTCGAAAATGTTGGGTGAAGAATATAATTAACAAAATCAATTTTGTCTAATTCCGCATCTGTACCTTCAAGCCAGACAGACCAAGCCCAATGTTTATTTCCCAGATATTGATAATCTTGCTGAACTTGAATATTCATTAATTTGTCTCCAGTCGCTTGAGTTGAAAAGTTATCCATTTAGTAGCAGGAGAAACCCAAGTATTGTTCCTGCTTTCTATTTTAATTTGAATTGAATATTGTTCTTGAATTCCTTTAATATAAGCAAAAAGGCCCCCAGGTTCAGTAATAAGATTAGTTTCTTGCCAATCTAAGTATTCTCCTTGATCAACAAAGCGATATGAACATTTTTGTTCTGGATTACTAATCTCATTGTCGTCATCTTCAAATAGAATTTGTACTTTTAGCGTTCTTCCAAATTCTTGCTTCCAAATTCCAATAGTTTTGGACAAATCTAAAATAGTAGGTAAAACTTGCTCCCGATTTAAGAGTAGGTATTCATGTTCTCCATACATACCTCCTACTTCAACTCCTTCTTCTCGAATTGCAATTGTGTTTTTTTGCTGATTTCGAGCATAATTTAGTTCATCAATAATCCAAGGATGAGTTCTCCATCCGCCTTGCACCATCTCTTCCCGACGAGTCATCAGAGCCACTAAGGCATCAGATTTGTCGATGTTTTTCTTAATCTCCGATGCTAAAGCTTCTCCTCTAAGCGTCTACCATGAATAACATGAACGTCGTGGCTATCTAACAAACCAATAATTGCCGTGGCTAACTCTTTATCTTCTGCTTTACTGAATGAATAAGAAAGAAAAATTTTCATCATCAATGTCATTATCTTCAATAGATAGTAGATCGCTTTTTCGTAAAAGGCTACGCGATCGCACTATCAAGACAAAAGAATTCAGACTCTACTTTTCTACATATTTCTTTTGTTTTTGAGGTGAAACTAATTCCGCATCCTTCCAAAAATCATCAGGATAAGGATATTTAAGACTTTCTAAATCGGTATCAGCGTTTTGTTCAATTTCTTCTTCTGCCATAAGATGAACTCTTTGCCAGTCTGTTTGGCTTTCTCCACCAGCGATCATCTCGTCTAGTTCTTCAGCTGTATAGCTGACGATACGCTCTTCTTTCTTCATATGGATATTTTTCATAGTTATTGAGTTAAGGAGATTTTTGGTGAGAGCGAATAATCTTAGCTAAAGCTCGTAAAGCATCATTAACTGTTTTTTCGTTGGGGAATATTTCAGCTACATCATCGTCTAACTTCACAATGTTAGTTCCTTCAATATATCTTTGAGAATATTTCCCTCTTACGCCTTGACTGAAATCATATTCATCAAGCATTTCTGAATCTTGCTGATTAATCATAGTAATTGCTTTTTTACTAGTTTACAAGGAAAGAAGTTTAACTATATTGACTGTAGAACAAAATTAATACAGTGCAAAGTGATCGCGCTGAAACTATTCACCCATCTAACACGTCACTAGAAAAGTAATTAGTAGAGATACATTTAAGTTAATTATGATATCTCTATAAGTATTGACTTATGTGATAAATCCTATGTTGAAACTTTCTTCTTTATTTAATGGTCGTCGTAAACGTTGGTTATATGGCTTATTTTCCGTTGTTATTGCCCTCAGCATTGGTTTAACCAGTGTCCAATCAGCCCGTGCTGTTTCTTGGTTTGAGCTGCTAATTAGAGGTACTCAGATCTTGCAACTGTCTACTATGTCTGATGAGCAGGAAATTGAATTGGGCACACAAATCAATCAACAACTAATCAATTCTGGGCAAGCGAAAATCTATCGAAATCGCACTATCACTAAATACATCAACGATATTGGTCAACTCCTTGCCAAAAATAGCGATCGCCCTGATATTCCCTACACTTTCCAAGTCGTCGATGACAAAAATATTAATGCTTTCGCAACGATGGGTGGCTTTGTTTATATCAACACAGGTTTAATACTCGCAGCAGACAATGAAGCTGAACTCGCCAGTGTTATCGGTCACGAAATTGCTCATATTGTTGGTCGTCATGCGCTCAAACAAATGCGAGAAACCGCGATCGCGCAAGGCGTCCTTTCCTCGGCAGGCTTGGATACTTCTCAAGCAGTGCAAATCGGAGTCGAACTCGCTCTAACTCGCCGTAATAGTCGTCAGGATGAACTTGAAGCGGATAGCCTTGGTTTAGAAAACCTTAAAAAAGCAGGTTATGCCCCCATCGGAATGGTAGGCTTTATGCAGAAATTATTAGAAGCAGGTGGTGGCTCGACTCCAGCCTTCTTGAGTACCCATCCCGCAACCTCAGAACGAATCAGGCTTTTAGAGGAAGATATCGATGCGGCAACCGCTAGAAATGGCTACGGCTTAGATTCGAGGGACTATCAAAATAAAATCCGGCAACTTTAATTCATTGAACATTAAACATTGAACATTAGCCATTAGCCATTTTATGATGATTAGCGATCGCGTTATTGAACAATCGACAACGAATATTAATTTGTGGGAACAAATATTGCCCCAACAAAGAGCGATCGCGGTTATTCGTTCTCCAGAATTGACAATTGGGTTAGGAATGGCCGAAGCTGTTGCCGCAGGAGGCATGAGATTTATCGAGGTTACTTGGAATAGTCATCAACCATCAGAGTTAATCTCTCAACTGCGCGCTAGATTGCCCCATTGCCTGATCGGTGCAGGAACGATTTTAAACAACTCTCAATTACAGAATGCGATCGCCTGTGGTGCGCAATTTCTCTTTTCCCCCCATTGTGATTCTAATTTGATTCAAAACGCGATCGTTCAGGAGATTCCTTTTATCCCAGGAGCTTTTTCTCCCACCGAAATAGTCCAGGCTTGGCAAGCTGGGGCAACTGCGATTAAAGTCTTCCCTATTCGGACTTTAGGAGGGGCTAATTACATTAAAAATTTACAAGGCCCTTTAAGCCAGATTCCCTTAATTCCTACAGGCGGAGTGACTATTGATAATGCCCCATCTATGCTATCGGCAGGCGCGATCGCGGTAGGTCTATCGAGTAATCTTTTTCTGCCTGCTCTAGTTCGAGAACAGAATTGGCAAGCAATTACCCATCGGACTCAAAGTTTGATGGCAACTATTACGATCTAAGCTTTTAGTCCTTTTTCCCTATTCAGTTTCTTGACCTTTGCACAGTAAAATCTGTTGAGTTGATGAAAATCTGAGCCATCACAAAATATCTACGGGTAAAATACCAATTGTCAGAATTTACAATCCTCAGGCTAAAAAAAATAAGGAGCACGAACCATGAGTATGTCCCAAAAGAAAATAGTAAATTTATTCTATGACATTGATAAGAATAGTAACGGCTATATTAGTGGCTCTGAACTTGTTCAAGGAGTCTCTACTAATGAAGAATTTAAGGAAATCTTGAAACTATCAGGGGAGTATGAAGATATAGCCAAGAGAGTTTTAGCTACTTTTGACAAGGATTTTGATTCCAAGATAGATTTGCCAGAATTTATGCAAATGATTCGTACACTTGAGAGTGCCTAGTTAATTTTGGGCTGCAACTGAAAATTGGCTCTCAAGTCGCTGTAATATACCGCTTGAAGTTGAGAGCCGAACTAGGATTGAATTTTTTTTGAGAAAATACTTGCCAAATGTTTTTATTGTCGATATGATTGTTAAGCGTTAAAGGGCAATCCTCGGTAGCTCAGTGGTAGAGCGGTCGGCTGTTAACCGATTGGTCGTAGGTTCGAATCCCACCCGGGGAGTTATTCTATAAACTCCATTAATTAATTGAGACATTCCCAGTCCTGTTCTTCAATCAAAGGACTGACTAAATCACCTGTGGTTTTTCCTTTACCAGCGATCGCAGGAGAAGTTGTTCTTCTTGATTTTGTAGGAACATTATCTGAAACAATCGTCACAATGACGCGAGCTTTAGATACTGTTGGCGCATCAGCTATCCATTGTATTTTGCCATTTTCAATGATGGCTTCATAGCTTTGAAGCATTTTTTTAGGTTGAGTGACGAATATTGATTTTGGAATAGAGATTTCTTGTCCCTCAAAAGTAACATGAACTGGGAAATCCGCGATCAGCCGAAGGCTGGCACTGCGTGATCGCATTGCATTCGTTAATCTTTCAAATAAATCCCTCTGCTTTATAGATATTCATTGGAATCCATGATTTCTATTGGGGGACCAGTCCCCCAAACCCCCTGCTGGTGCGCTACGCCCGCCCCAGGCCCCCAGCGAAGTGTTAACTCGTATAGTTGCCAAAAGCTACTAAAGCTTTTATATGAGAAAATATTTTGTTAAAAACTATTGACTAAGTATCTTTCATTTGTTTTGAATTATTTCTTGAATATTCATTGTTTTTTCTGATCAAGTTTCAATATCTTTTTTAGTGGTTTTGATTGTTAATTCAAACTTATTTGGTATTTTGATTTCAAATTCTGCTTTTTGGTTACTTTTATTAAAAAATATAATCGCAACCATAACGAAAAGAGAAATGGGAAAAATTATTGCGAGATAATCTACGATTTGTTCAGGCATGATTTTATTGCTCCTTAGATAATGAAAAAGTTTATTGTGAGTAACGGAAAATTCAATCTCTCTTGTTTTTGCTAGGTAAGAACAAATCTTCAATAGCAACTTGAATGTAAATGCTTTTGAGCAAAATCAAGATCTCCCACAACATAATTAAACGAATTTCCCAAGCTGAATTATCTTCATCAGATTTAAGTCGTTCATATCTTGCTTCTAGCTCACTAATACATTCTTCTGGGAATAGATACATGCCCGTCATACTCCAAGTAACTCCTTGGTTACGTTGTCTGATGAGAAACAAAAGAGAAAGCATTAATACTGTTATAGATAAAATTGCCAACATCGAAAATTGAATTAACTTTACTTGCTTCTTTTCTGTAGTTAAAAAATCTTGATATATTGTTAAATCTAAACCATACTTCTGTGACATCTCTAACTCAAGCGCCTTGTTTATCTCTTCTATTATTGATTGCGATATTTGTTTGAGATCTTCTCTCTTTATCTTTGGTGATTCCCCTTGTTCTGCTAAAAACAACCACCATTTTGTTTGTATTAATTGTTTAACAAAATCTCGCTTAAAATACTGTGCAAAATCTAGCTCTAAATACTGATTCAAATATTGCTCAAAATCGTGTTTTAAATACCGGAATAAGTACTGATCTAAATCTCGCTCAAAATACTTCTCAAAATATGGCTCAAAATGCCGTTCTAAATCTCGCTCAAAATCACGTTTTAAGCACCGAGCAAAATACTTTTCCAACAACGAACTCTTAAAGGAATTCCAGAGAGAAATATCTATATTTTTAATCAATTCCTTGAGTTCATTTTCAGATAAATCATTCTGAGAAGATAACGTTTGTTCTAATAACATCACATAAAATAGAGTTGAAGACCAATGATGAGAGAACTCTAAATTATACTTTTTTGATATGTCCTCCATTTTTTTTATATCTTTTTTGCGTTCTACCAATGAACCTTCTGATGAGCCTAAAGATTTTAATATAGGTTTTATCTCTGCCTTCATGTTCAAAATAGTTTGTGGAACAGAATGTTCTTTTGAAGTCTGAAAAAGTCCCTTTACAACAAATAATAATAAACAAGAACTTCCTATAAAACCGATAGCTAAAGTCAATTTAATTTGCCAAAACTTTTTTACTTTTCGCTTATGCTCATCATTTTTATCCATATCCTCAAGCTCTTCACACTCTTGTTAAATTATTCTCTATAAATATCCAAAGCCTCAAACTAGCCAAAACTTGGTCTTTGAGCGAGTATTAGACGATAATTCTGTACATCAGATAAACAGCTAGCTCCTAAACCAGTTACCTTGTAATATTTTCTTCTCGCACCACTAGAACCCTTGCTCTCATCACCCCAACGCGATTCGATCAGACCTTTTTTCTCCAATCTGTTCAATGCTGGATAGATACTGCCATAGGTCAGAGGAAGACCTGGGCGATCAGGGTTGATATAGTCCAACATCTCTAATCCGTATAACTCTCTACCCAGCAAAACTGTCAGAAGATCCTCATCTATGCTTGATAGCTTGATTGGTTTCTTTTTTCGATTTGCCATACGTAAACTACACCATCAATTTGATTATAGATTTCATGATATCATAAAAACATATAAATAATGATTTTTTATGATAGCTGACTACAGAGATTCAGGATTAAGGCAAAACTTTAATCGCTCAAGCCTATGAATCATCAACTATCAACTACTTTTAAAAACTCTTCTACTGTAACTATTTTCCCACCACGAAATGGATTAAGAACCAAAAGATCTTTATCTCCACTGACAATATATTTAGCCCCGCTATTTAATGCTATTTCTAGAATCTTTTGGTATCGAAAACATAGCGGTTACTCATTTTCATTCAAAATTGAATCTAAAATTTCTGGAGTCAATCCTCGCTTCTGAGCCTTTGTACTAATTTCGCTCATAATTGCTTCAAGACTTTTTTCATTACGAGTCGTTTCAGCTAATTTTAGGCGAACTAATGCTTCCATTTTCTGTTTTTCTTCTGCTGAAGCCATTTTTTTAGATGTAATTGCTTGTTTAGAAATCTCGATGCACAGTAGAGTGATGAGTAATTTTTACAATATGAACGACTAAAGTATTATCTTTAATCTCATAAATAATTCGATAAGTTCCTTGGCGAACTCGATATTTTGCTTGGCCTGATAACTTTATGCATCCAGATCTCCTAGGATTTTCAGATAATTCTAGATACGCTTAACATCTTGATTCGGAATATTACGAAGATCTTTTGCAACTGACTTTTTAAACGTGATTTTATATTTTGCCATGTTGTTTAAGATCTTCTAGAAGCTCTTCATAACTAATTTCTGGCTCATTAGCTCGCTCAGAAAATGTTTCTAAATCTTCTTGATCTTCCTGGATTAAAAGCCGAACTGCTTCATCAACAAGTTCTGACACTGAGCAATTTGAAGATTCTGCACGAATTGTCAGAGCATGATGTATTTCAGGCTTAAAATAAATTGTTGATTTTTTTGACAACTTACTCATCAAATAATATTGCTATGCTCAAGCTACTTATCTACCATAGCATTATAGATAAATATGACTGATAATTCTCATACTGGCTCTAGTTTCGATGATTTTTTAGAATCGGAAGGTTTAGACACCTAATGCACCGCGATCGCCATAAAACGAGTATTAGCTCGTCAGTTAACCGAAGAAATGAAAAAGCAAAATCCCACTAAAACCGAGATGGCAAAGCAGATGCAGACTAGTAGAGAACAATTAGATCGACTACTCGACCCAGAAAAAACAGGAGTTTCGATTGAAACAATAACTAGAGCAGCCTCAGTTGTAGGTCGTCAGCTACGTATTGAACTTGTTTAATATGGAATTTCGAGCAGCCAAAGGCTGGCGCTGCGCGATCGCGATTAGAACAAAACTTTAATCGCTTTCATTTAAAATTGAGTCTAAAATTTCTTTTGACCATTAGTATCAAAATCAAAATATTCCCATTTATCGGTTGTGTCAATTCCATTGGGTTTATTTAAAGGAGCTAATATATATATTATAAAATATTGAG
>JBCCYD010000227.1:0-9537 GCA_039190385.1 Cyanobacteria bacterium P01_F01_bin.143
GAACCACTTCGACTCCATCCCGAACTCGAAAGTGAAACGTTGTAGCGGCGAAGATACTTGGGGGGTAGCCCCCTGGGAAAATAGTTCAGTGCCAGGTTCATCATTCCATCAAAAGTCCTCTACCACATAGAGGACTTTTTGCTGTTTATTTCTTTCAATAATAAGCGTTGTTCGGCACGAGCAATAGCCCGATAAGTTCCGCTTATTGCCTGAGGTTCGACAGTTATAATTTTCATTCCCCAATTAATTAAATTGTCTATTAAGTTAGTGTTGATATCTGTTCCATGCAAACATATAGAGCAGGGAATATGATGTTTTTTGCTCAGCAAAATAAGTTGAGAGATGGCGTTTTTTAAAGCAGGATTATTATAATATTGAGATACATCTATTTGTTCTCGATCTAATCCAAAAAGTAATCTAGTTAAATCTCCTGTTCCAATTACAACACCTTGAACGCCTGCTGTAATATATTCGGGTAATAAAAAGATTACTGAAGGAACTTCTGCCATAATCCATAGTTGGCAAGAATTGCTGCTGCTTAATCCTTGGGCGACAAAGCGATCGCGGCAAAAAACGAATTCTTCTACATTACGCACAAAAGGTAATATCAAATTAATATTATTAAAGCCTTCAGCTATTAATCTTGCTAAAGCTGATAATTCTAAATCAAAGAAACTTGGATCTCTGAGATAAGCCGCTGTTCCTCGATTTTCTAACTCAAAAGAAGATAATTGGGATAAGGGAGTATCTAGCGAACGATAAAAGATATGACGAGGTGCAAACTTAGCTGCAAATTTTTTGATGTAACCTGCCAACTGAGCGATAATTTGAGATGTAGAGCTATCACTTAACCATTGCTCCAAAGTTCTATCTTTTAGTAAATCTAATAACATTAAATCAGATCTTAATAAACCAATACCGTCAATCGGCAAACTAGCAGTACTCTCTAGCATATTTTCCTGACTCAGATTTACCATTAATCTCGTACCAATAGGATAATCAAAAATTCCTGAATTTTCTTCAAAATCATCTTGAAGAGAAGAGGTGTGAGACATCTGTTTACTACTAATTGATTTATCTGAATAGACTAGTCCTTGATCTCCATCAATCATCACGAATTCTCCTGTGTGCAAAATAGTGGTAGCATTTTTGCCATTGACAATTGTAGGAATGCCTAACTCTCTAGCTAAGATTGCCGAATGACTTGTTAAACTACCTGTCTCTGTAATAAGTCCCCTCAGATTTTTTAGTAGTGAAATATCTGAAGAAGCAAGATTGTTAGTTACTAAAATTGAGTCAGGAGTTATTTGATCAAGATTCTTAAGAGATCTGCTTTGCGAGCCATCAGTTTCTGATCGATAAACAAATACTTGACCTGTAACTTTACCAGGAGAAGCTGCAATTCCCGTCAACAAAGGTTTAGATAATATTGTTTTGGGTAAACTACCAACATGATTAATTGAGTAAGTTGGGATAAAATCTAACTGATGGAAATAAAATAGATCATTTGTAGTAGCTTCAGTTATTTCTTGAGGCAGATACCATTCAAAATATTCTATTTTTGGATTTTCACTAGTTATTTTTTCCACTGACTGCAGTAAAAATTTAATTTGCTTATCGTTTAAAACTGCCGTTTCTTGTAAAGATTCTTCTATAGGATCATTTACTATATATTCTTCTCCTCTTGCCAAATCATCTGGAGATTTTATGAGATGATAGTAAATATTTTTTATCCCTAATTGTTGTTCAATTAGATTCGATTCTTGACGATTGATAATATAAATATCTGGTTGTAATATTCCGTAATTGCAATTAGAATTTAATCCCCAAATAGAGCGAATACAAATATGCTCTTTGTTTAGTTGAATTGATCCAGAAGCTTGGACATTTTGTAATGGTTGAATCAATAAGTTAAGTTCTACTTGAGAAAATTCAATCTGCAATTTCCGCCAGAAAACAATACTTTTTGCGATAAATAATTCTGACCAAACTTTCTTTATACCCCAAACTAGAGCATCATAATTGACCCCAGTGATCTGCGATCGCATCAAAGGTGGGGCACGAAGAGAGCCACGTCGAGATTGCAATAATCCAAAGCTACTCTTCTGTTGAGAGGGATTTATAACAAAAGAAGGTCGAATAATGACAGCAGAACAATTGAGTTGGGCGATCGCCTCTAAAATAATCTCTTGCCAGATTTGAGGAAATCCAGCCTCCATAATTGCTTTGCGACTTTCTTGGGCAACAGACTGGAGAGCTTGATAATTATCAATATCAACCTGGGATAAAGAGTTAAGATTTCCAATCAAAGATTGATCATCATTTAAATTAGACAAGAAATTGGTCAATAAAGAGCTTTCTAAGACAAAACCATTAACAATGGGATGTCCACGTTGCAATAATTGGCTAAGAATAAAAATATTCTCGCCAACTAAAAATTCTTCCGAAGGAGCAATTTGATCAAGCCAATATAGCCAAGTCATAGAAAAGTAGGAACGATAAATTATGAAAAAATGCAGTACTTAATCCATAATTTATCGTTTTGAAATTTAACCAGCAGTTACTAACTGCTTTTGAGATACTTTAATTTTCTCGAGAAACTCTTCCGTTAATTTAATAAACGCTTTTGAGCCAGTAGAATTTGGCATCGCAATTACCGCAGGAGTGAAAAGATCTACAGCCTTGGCGACATTGACATCCATAGGAATCGATTGTTCAAAAAGTTGATGGGGATAAAAATCATCTCGGACTCTTTTCATTACTTGTTTGTAATATCTTCCCATTAAACCACCAGCTGAAAGAATAAATACTATTCCCAAAAGATTGATATTCAAATGATGCTTCTCTTTATGGTTTTCTTTCAACTTAGCAATTCGTCTTTCCAATAACTGAATTCCGACTAAAGATAGAGGTTCGGGACGAGCAGGAAGTAAATAGAAATTACTAGCAGCAATTCCACTACGAGTCATTAAATTATATCCAGGGGCACAGTCCATAATGACAAAATCATAATCATCAATGACTGGTTCTACAATTTGTTTAATCATCACCAGTTCAAAATCATCCCAAACTTTTTGGAACTCTTTACCCTGTTCTCGGACTGCTCTATCATGAAGCATTTCTGATACCAGATATTCATCATATAGCTCAATATCTCCAGGTAATAACTCTAATCCTTCTACATTACAAACTTTAGGATAAATCAAGTCATGAATATTAAGTTTACTCCAGGGATTAGGACTAATGACATTATCGAGTAAATAACTCAATGTTCTTCTTTTTTTTCTTACTTTGGCAAAATCATGAGGTGATATCATGCTTAGGGTGGCACTAATTTGTGAATCTAGATCAAGCACTAAGACTCTTTTGTTGTAGTGTTTTGCCAAGCAGGTTGCTAAATTGACCGTTAGAGTGGTTTTTCCTACACCTCCTTTCATATTAACGGTGCTAATAATTACTCCCATAAATCCAAGCTCCCTAATAGTTATAGCTATCGCCTAGTCTGGCAGAAGATTCCCAAAATAAACCTAGATATTTTCTATATTTTTTTTTCGGTATATTAATACAGCTTTACAGTTCTTCCAATAATTAAATTAGTTTATAAAACGCTGTTGCTTCTTCAATCCAAAAGCTAGAGTGGATATTCCAAGGATTTTCAGATTTAATTAAAGGCGAAAATCCTTTATCTATAGGGAATGAGGAATAATCATTTATGCTGAAATGGTTTAGTAAACAGAAAACTGCTGAATCTTCTGTGAACAATCAAAGCCAAGAAAAGGAAGATGTTCCAGAAGTCTCTAACTCATCGCATTTAACTGATGCTGATTATGATTTTTTATTTAACCAACTTCTAGATGGTGTCGCTCATGGTTGGAATCAATTCAAAATTATTAAATTCTTTCAGAATTTAGGCCTTAGAGGAGAAGAAGCTCATTGGGTTACTTGGTTAGAAAAATTATCGGCGAAAATTCCCGATGCGACCAATGATTCCCAGCGAAGAGTGGGGGCAATTATGCTGAGGTTAGCAGAAGTCACTCAGTCTGCTGCTGAGTTAAGCCAAATTAGTGCCGTTTCGGCACAAATGGGGAAGAAATTATTTTTTGGTAAGGTTGCTGATCTAATCTGGGAATATGATGGGGTAGATGTTGTTTCACCCATAGATAATTCTAGTGGTGAAGATAATAATGACAGCATAGAAGAAAATATTACGCTAAAAGAAGATTCAGAGCCGAGTCCTCAACCTGCGGTAGAAGAGAGTTTGCCCCCAGAGAATATAGAATCTTTCCCGCCAGAAGAATTAACCCCAGCAATTTCTGAATCTAATCTATTGGAGATTCCGGAAGAGCAAGTTATTGAAACCAAACCACCAGAAAAGCATAATAATATAGTTCCTCCAACAACTGAGCAAGTGGAATCTAGAACAAAAGACATGCTAGATACCACAGTGATGGAATTGGTTGAAAGTTGGTTTAATCTTGGTTTAAAGCAAGCAAATGCGGGAGATTTGCCTGGCGCCATCGATAGTTGGCAGAAAGCGTTGCAACTTAATCCTAATTTGGCAGAAATTTGGCACAATCTTGGTAGTGCCTTGGGTCGATTGGAATATTATGCAGAGGCGATAGATTCTTTTAATCATGCATTAGAAATCGATCCTCAAAGTGATCAGGCTTGGAACGATCGCGCCCATGCTTTCTATCAAATGGAACAATGGGAACAAGCAATTGATAGTTGGCTCAAGGCGATCGCAATTAACCCAGGCAATCACCAATTTTGGTACCATCATGGTAATGCCTTAGAACAACTACAACGTCTTGATGAAGCGATCGCTAGTTATGAAAAAGCCTTAGAAATTAGTCCTGATTTTCAACCCGCACGTTCTAAATACGTTAACTTAAGAACAGAGCAACAATAGAGAAATTAGCCTCTATGGCGGTAACCTATTTTATCGGATAAACTTCTACATACAAAGATCTTCCAATAAAGATCTTATAAATCTCAATAACTTTATCGCAAATTTTTAGACCATAAATTCTCATGACGGAATTATCCAATAACACAAAAGAAGAAGTAGTATTACCAAGGGAACAGAGAGTTGCTCAATTGAGGAATCTCATCGATACTCTTAGAATTGCCGATGAAATAGCACAAAAAGGTTATTTAATTAGCAGTTCCGAGTTGGCAGATCTCATGGATATTAATGCTAGTGCAGTTACCAGTCGTGGAGATCATTGGTCTTGGCGTAATTGGGTTGTTTCTAGAGTAAGAAGAGAAGGAAACCAAATTCTATGGCAATTGGAAAACATAGAAGCGGTTGACTAAAATTAAGATGAACGCGAAAAACCCGAAAATGACTTTATCCATACCAGAAAAAACCCAACTAATCGTCCGTCCTCTCCAGTATCGAGATTTAGAGGCCATGGAAGATCTGATATCTCAAGGACAAGGACAAGAGATTTCTCAGCGCCTAGTTTCCATCGATAGAGATCTCAAACAAGTTCGTTCTTGGTATGGACTAAGACAGTTTCTGAGTCTTTTGCCCTATTCCTATCAAAAAGACCGGAGGATTTATGTCGCCGAAAGGAAGCAAAAAATTCTCGGTCTGATTCAGGTATCTCCTTGTAATCGTACTGAAACGACCTGGCGAGTAGAACGGGTTCTGGTAAATAAAAACCTTGCTGAACTAAAAACTCTAGCTAGTCAAAAAGAAGTCGGTTCCCAACTATTGCGTTATTGCTTAGAAAATATCTGGGAAGCTCGAACCTGGATGTTGGAAGTAAATGTAAATGATAAACATAAGTTGGCGCTCTATCGAGAGAATGGTTTTCAACCCCTAGCCCAAATGACCTATTGGCGATTGCCATCACCATTAATTGCCAAGTTAGCTCAACAAGATTCTAATTTACCCAATTTATTACCAATCAGTAATGCCGATGCCCCATTGCTGTATCAATTGGATTGTGTCTCTATGCCTCCGTTGTTGCGTCAAATTTTTGATCGTGATGTTCATGATTTTAAAACAGGTTTTGTTGAATCTACGATTATCAAGATTTTGCAATGGTTGGGCAAAAGCGAAGAATTTAAAGGCTATATTTTTGAGCCTCAAAGAAAAGCCGCGATCGGATATTTTCAATTAAAATCCTATCCTGATAATTCCAATACTTATCAAGCTAAATTAACTGTCAATGCCGCTTATACTTGGCTCTATCCAGAATTGATTGTCCAAATGGCTCAAATTGCCTATCAATCCGCAGCTAAATCTTCTAAGCTTGAGGATTTAACCTGTTCTTTACCTTCTCTGGAACTGGTATCAGCTGATTATCAACCAGAGAGAGAAGAATTTCTCAATGAACTGGGAGCTTCTCCCATTGAGCATACGTTATTAATGTCTCGTTCTGTATGGCATAAAATACGGGAAACCAAACGCCTCGAAGGTTTACAGCTATCAGAAGTATTGCAAGGACTTAAGCCTGCACGAACTCCGATTCCTTCTCGTATTTCTCTGATGAAATCCCAAGCTAATAATTATCAAAGATTAGGTCATAAAGATTTGTTTTCCCATAAATCCTCAGATCGAGATTCTAATGAAGATAACTCTACTGGTTCTTCTTCGGTTAACAGCCATTGATCTATTTAAGAGATGGCTATACTATTGTTAATAGGATAATTTATTTAATCAGTCATCAGTTATCAGGTTTCAAATGAGAGTTAACTGTTCACTGTTAACTGCTGACTGTTCACTGATAAGGGGTGCAACCTATGGTTGAAAGACTAAAGAGTTGGGAATCTCCTCGCAAAAGGGGACGCAACTACAAAGGCAAAGGCGGAACTGCTAGAGCCAGACAGCTTAAAAAACGCGAGAAGCTACTTCGTAAAAAGCTTAAACAAAATAAGAATATCGAGGCTAACAAAAAGCCAAAGCATCAAGAGGGGGAGATCATTCCTCCTCTATTTTTTTGTCAAATTTCACATCTTGTTCAGCTACAGCTTCGACTCGGCTTTAGAACGAATTAATAAATCTGGATCTTCTGTCACTAAAGCATAGACGGTATTATCTCCCAACTTTTCTAATGCCAATAAAGCTGCATATTTCAAATCAAAAATAGAAGTATTTAGAGCCTCTTTTAGTAAAGGAATCGCCTCAGTAGCTCCCAATTCTCCTAATGCTAAAGCAGCGGCGGCACGAGATTTTTGAAATTGCGGTTGTGTGTTTTGCAAGGCTTCAATAATGACTTCTTTGCCTGGTTGATATTTAAACCAGCCTAGAATTTTCACTATATGATAATGGGCACCATAATCACTTCGTCCTTCTTGATGATAATTGGCAATTAACGCTTCAGGAGCTGTAGCGGCATGTTCTTGTAATATTGTTTGCGTTCCTAAATAACAACGCCCAAAGTCAGTTTGATAGAGTTCTCGCAAGAGAAATTCCCAAGCAGGTGTTTGATCATATTCATGAACCATTTCTAAATCTTGGGGATGATCGCGGATTACTGTTTCTAAATAAGGTTCAATTTCAGCAAAAGTCATTTTTCCCGAGGCGATCGCAGTTTGAGCTAATAATCTCAAGCCTCTGAGGCGAAAGGCGACCGAGACAGGAGCTTTCGTTAGAGCGGGAATCGCTTGATAATATTGGGCATCGATTAAATCTTGAATTGATAATCTGCGAGCATTAACATTTGTATGCTGTAAAAATGCCACAACTTTATTCATTTCACTATAGTCCTCTGTTAAACCGGCTACAGTGGTGATTGCCGAACTGGCGATCGTTTCATCATCAGAGTCGCAAAATGATTTGATTTTTTCTAATGCTGGCTGATAGGCAAATTTAGCTAAGGTTTGAATAATTAAGCGATAGCTTTGCTTTGGTTTATCTAAGAGATTGGCGATCGCGGACAGAACCTGCTCATCTTCTGTGCCAATTTGACCAATCGCCCAAACAGCGTTTTCTACCGTATAGTTATCTTCATCTTCGAGACATTTTTGAATAGTGGGTAAAGCCTCTTTCGCATTTAACCGTCCCAAACTTTCTACAGCTTTGCGTCGAGCAATGCGATGAAACATATCGGGATTGGTATCGTCTATGGTTTCAATCAGTGCATTGATACTTCTTTGTGTCGGGAAGTTAATAAGATGAGATGCAGCGACATAACGTTCTGATTTATCTTCTAATTCTTCTAGAGGTTTTTTCAACAGAGCGATCGCATGATCCTCTGTCAAGTTAAACATATTAGCAAATCTATTATCCATTGTTTGACTTATAAAGCTATTCTTGATGAAAATACGGCATATAGGTAGTAATCATCATCTTATCGGCTTGTCGGATATAGTTGATCACAAATTAAAACAAAAATATCTTTCTCTATAGTTTCAATTTACCCCTTACCCATTTCTGTGAACCAAATACATATAGTTAATAATCAAGAATATGTGATTATTGATCGCGATTTTCAAATAATAGACTCTTCTGCGGCGGTATCCAAATATGCTGTTGTGATAGACAAGATTAAATCGGGTCAAGACATCCGCCTGAGCTTTCCCGAGATTATCGGCTTGGAAACCACTTGTGAGCTAATTCTAGATGAACAGCAAAAAAACTTTACCTTAAACGCGATCGCAAGAAACCAAGACAATAATCAGGTAATTTATTTTGATATTTATCTCGAAAAAGTCGAAAATTATCTAGTTTTATTATTCAAAGATGTCACCGAGTTGATGATGCTCAAACAATCTTTGATGCAAAAAGTTAATGAAACAGAATTGGCATTAAGTAAACTCAAACGATTTGAGAATTGTACCAATAGAATTATTGCCTCAATGGGAGAGCTTTTAATTATCGCTAAAGCTTCGGGAATTATTGAGCGGATTAATAAAGCAGTAAAAACAACTTTAGACTATAGCAAATCTGATTTTATTAATAGTCATATTAGTTCAATCATTAATGATCCAAAATTCGATTTCGAGCAAATTTATCGTTCTTTGTTAAAAGCAAATAATACTCTAGTTAAATATGAGTTTACCTGTCAAAAACCTCAAGGAGAATTGTTGGAAATAGAATTCAATTGTTTTCTCGTTCCCACAGAAGTCAAGGATGTGCTGAATTGCGTTTATATTGGTCGAGATATTACCATTCGTAAGCAAGCAGAAGTCGAGATGCGTCAAGCATTAGAAAAAGAAAAAGAGCTAACCCAGTTAAAATCTCGTTTCATTTCCATGACTTCCCATGAATTTCGTAATCCTTTGAGTAGTATTTTAATTAGTGCCGATTCTTTGGCGAGTTCAGAACTTTATTCTTTAGACGAAGATTTTAATTTTTATGTAACATTCATTAAGAATGCTGCTCTTAACATGAATTCTCTATTAGAAGATCTATTATTAATCAGTAAGCATGATGCCGGGAAACAATCTTTTAAGCCTAAAAAGTTAGATTTAGTCGAATTTACCAAACAAATAATTCACGAAATTTCCCTAGCTTATCCTGATCGAAAAATAAATTTAACCGTTAATGGCGAGTTATCTGCTTTTTCTGGTGATGAAAAA
>JBCCYD010000228.1:0-9531 GCA_039190385.1 Cyanobacteria bacterium P01_F01_bin.143
AATTTCAACTTTATTAATAACTTCCTGATAGAGTTCAGTGAAATCTCCAGGCTGAAAAACTCTTTCTGGATAATGAGGACGACGTTCTCGACTGCCTAATTCATTATCCTTTTCTAAAAGGAAAATAAATTTACAATCTACATTATTTAATTTGGTTGTGTGGTCAATATTCCAAGATTCTAAACAAGCTCCAGTGAGATAGGCGGAAGTGAAATCTGTGCCAATTGCCTGAATTTCTGTTAAATTGGCTTTTTTTAAATGAGCATTAGTCAAATTAGCTCCGCTGAGATTGGCGCATTTTAAATTAGCTTTCTCCAGGTTGACTTCTGTCAAATTTGCACCGCGTAAATTAGCTTCTTGATAGGATTTTTGGGGACCATCTCGAGTTATCAATAATTCTCTGACATTAGCTTGAGACAAAATAGAATTTCCTAATCTTGCCAGGTCGAGTTTTTTTGCAGATGAGAAACAAGTGCGAGTTAAACTTTTTGCCCTGAAATCGCTATTTTTAAGGATTGCATGAGAAAAATCGGCACCAGAAATATCCGCATCATAAAAACTTGTCCCGCCTATTGTGCCAAAAACAACTCCAAATTTTCGAATCCAAGGATCTCTTTGGTCTCCTCGGAAACTGCGCCAACCAATATAAGCTCCCAATAATGTGATAGCGACAGCAAAAGCAACGGCGAAAGCAACAGCGACATTGCAAGCTCCAGCGACGGCAACAGCTCCAGTGATAGCCCCAGCGACAGCAACGGCTCCAGCAACAGCTCCAGCTCCAGTGAAAGCAAAAGCCCCAGCAACGGCTCCAGCTCCAGCGACGGCTCCAGCTCCAGTGAAAGCAAAAGCCCCAGCGACAGCGACAGCCCCAGGAACAGCTCTAGCGACAGCGAAAGCCCCAGCGACAGCGACAGCTCCAGCAACAGCGAAAGCACCAGCCAATAAACCTTTACGCAGAGTGGAGAAGAGGAAAATAATCAATACAACTAAAGAAATCAAACCTGCAATAAAATTTGTTGTATCACCAGGGTCTGAAAGTAAGGCAATAATAAGAGCTATTAAGAGCGAGAAAACTCCAGCGATTATAGAAAATAAAAAAGAAAAGAATACCAATAAGATTTTCCAGCGTTTTTGTAATCCTGCGGTTGCTTTTGTAAAACTAGAGCCTTTTAGATGGGCTTCTTTGAAATTCGTGCCTCTAATATCTGCATGATTAAAATCAAACCCTTCGAGATTCTTACCTCGCAGATTTGCACCTCTAAGATCTGGTTTAACAGCCAGGTTATTTGCTCGCCATTGATTCCAAGCTTCTTTCCCATCTTCTAGTTTGGCAAGATGTCGCTGATTTGCCATAGACTCAATTTTCCGTTACTCAACTACCTTGATATGAATTTTAATATAGATATTTAGAAACTAGATATTTTTTTTATTTTGTTACATTTAGTAGCATATTTAGACTAAAATGCTTGGTGAATTTCATAAAGAACCCGCAGATCGAATCTTAGTTGCGATCACTAGAAGATATGATATTCCAATAGTTAGTCGCGATCTCGAAGAGATCCGCTACGCGGGGCGCGCAGCGTCTGGCATTATGCGATCGCAGGACAATTAAAGTAAACTAATGATTTTTCCTCCTTCCTATAAGAGAGGAAGTTTAAGTTGTTATTATTGAAGTAAGATCTGTAATTATGACTTTACAAGAGCTCCAAAAGCAAGTTTTAAAATTACCCACCAACGAAAAATGGCAACTAGTTCAAACCCTACTTAGTTCCATTCAAAAAGATACACGGTCCCCCCAAGGCACTCCAGAAAAAACCTATCCTCTGCGCGGATTACCTATCACCATAAGTGATGACTTCGACGAACCAATGCCGGAATTGTGGAAAGCTTTAGGTAAATGATTCTTCTAGATACTCATACTTGGCTTTGGTTATTACACGATCCTGCTCAACTTTCTGAGCCAGCCCAAAATATCATTACAGAAGCAGAAAACGATAACAGCATAATCATTTCAAGTATTTCTGTCTGGGAAATAGCTGTAAAACATAGCCTCAAAAAACTAACACTTCCTCTCCCTATCGATAAATGGTTTGAACTTGCTCAAAAGCAACCAGGAACAACCATTGAACCTCTTTCACCTCTAGATGCAATACACAGTGCCAATTTGCCTGGTAAATTTCATAAAGACCCCGCAGATCGAATTTTAGTTGCGATCACGCAGTGCCAGGCTCCGCCTGATCGCCAGAAGATATGACATTCCGATAGTTAGTCGCGATAAAAAAATATTAAACTATACCCATGTCAAATCAATTTGGTAGTCTATGACCATTCCTCATTACCCCGATCTTGGCTCTGCGCTTCGTGATATTTGCTTCACCTGGTGTCAAGAAAATGGATATACTGACCCCTTTCTTCGTGATGGTGAATGGTGGGCTTTTCCTCCTAATGGTGTGATGCCAGTTAAAGTCAAAACCGTAATGGAAAAAGATTGCCAACGCACGATTAAAATTACGAACGTGACCTTAAAATTATTTCCTGATGGCTCTTTAGGCTAAAAAACTTACTGGACGTTGCCGATTTAAAACATGAAAACATTTTTGGATTGATATTCTTTGCGTCTTTCTTTGCGCCTTTGCGTCTTTGCGTGAGACAAATTTATATCTGGATTCAACAAAACTACTTACTGATGTTTACGATTCAACCATCCTGCCAAAAAAGCTAAGGCAAACATACCCAACAGCGCAAACCCAAGAAGCGATTTTCCGCCTGCAAAAATGCCTGCGCCCAAGGCCACAACTGGAGGAGTAGAAATTACAATAGCTAAAATCAAAGCAGGTAAAAACTTCTGCCACGGCATTTGAGTTAGCCCCACAGCATAAGCAACAAAATCAAATAACCCAGTCATTAAAAATCCGGCAACAAGAAAAGGATTATTCTCTAGATAGTTGACAGAAAAAGAATCAACTTTACCCATAAATCTTTGACCAACTAACCGCTGCACAATTCCCCGACCATAGCGCTTGGCAATGAAAAAATTACCTGTACAGGCGACAAAATCAGCGATCGCGATCAACACCATCCCTTGCCAAAAACCAAATAAAGTACCAGCCAATATTGAGTAAGCTGTGCTAGGAATCGCTGGAAGTACAATACTTACACTTCGCAACAACAATAAAATGCCAGGTGCCCAGATCCCAAAACTCTGGACATCGGCACGGATTTGCTCAATTCCAAATTTTTTTATTAACGCGATCACGACTACGATAATTATTCCTAGAACAAACAACCCTAAAAAATCAACCCATTTTTTACTTTGGGATAAAGATTTTTCGTCTTTGGGAGAAGGTTGAGACATTTAATTTATTCCCTGAGTATCAAATCGTTTTTCTTGATTACTCCACAAATTCTTGATTGTGTAAGTACTCATTAAAATCCTAAGCATTCACTACTTTAGTTTGTTTATTTTCTGTAGAATTCGCTAAAGAACCAGACTTTACTGCACGGAACATGCCAAATCGACAAAGACCAGCGCCAAAAGCAATACGCATCAATAATAGAGTCGGTACTTCTCTTAAAGATTTAATAAATCCTGAAACACCAAATTTAATCAGCCCCTTTGGTCTCACTATTCCCTGCCAAATCGAATCAATCCAAGAAGGCAGAGTTTCTTTCGTCCAATCTGCCGTTACTACTGCTCCTTCTGCAAATCCCGTCTCGGCTATTAATTCGGAAAAACCTTCTATACTAGAAAAAGCTGGATGCGACCATTGATCCAATAGTTGACGCATTACTGGTTTTTCCCAAAAATTAAGGGGCACAGTACGATCATCTCGCTGATTCCAGTCAGCTACAACTAATATGCCACCAGGCTTGAGAACTCTCATCATTTCTTGAGCATATTTGGCTTTATCTGGCATATGAGGTCCCGCTTCGATCGACCAAACAACATCGAAACTATCATCAGGAAACGAAAGCGCTAAAGCATCATCTACCTGAAATTTAGCAGTAATTTCTTGTGGAGTTAATTCCTGAGCACGTTTAACTTGTTGGGGACTAATAGTAATTCCTGTAACGTCAAAACTATAATCTTTAGCCAGAATACGACTACTGCCACCGATTCCACAACCAACATCTAACACAGTAGTACCATTCGGTAACTTGTCTAAGCCACCCCATTTCACCATTTCATGGACAAAATCTGATTTAGCTTGCAAAAAATCTTTGCTTTGTGGTGGTGAACCATAATGACCTAAATGAATATGCTCACCCCAGTAAAATTCTAGAATACCGTCTTGAGTCCATTCATCGTAGGAATTGGCCACGGTCTCTGACGATTCATAATTGCGAGGGGTGATTAAATAAAGCGCAATTCCTATCGTTAGTAGTAAGACGAGAAATCCTAGGAAGTAATATATGTACATGTAAATGAGACTGTAATATTTGTTTACAATTTTGCTTTTTATAATATCAATTCTCGCTACATGTAATCTCTGATTATTGTTATCGAATTTACCATCACTATAACTAATAATAGCTTAAATACAGTTTTTAACTTTCAACTCTGTGTTCTAGAATTGTTGGGAATTATTTCGATTAATTTGGTATGAAAAGCTTCAAAATCACGCTGATCAATGAAGACAATGGCCTGAATGCAACAATTGAAGTCCCAGAAGATGAATATATCTTAGACGTTGCAGAAGAGGAGGGTCTAGATATGCCTTTTTCGTGCCGTGCAGGAGCTTGTTCTGCTTGTGCAGGGAAAGTTATAGAAGGGAGAATAGACCAGTCAGATCAATGTTTTTTGGATGATGACCAAATAGCTAAAGGTTATGCACTTCTCTGTGTGACCTATCCTGTCTCTGACTGCATAATCGCTACAGAAATGGAAGAAGAGTTGTACTAGGAAGCAACTAACGAGAAGGAGCGTATCATCTGAGATTCAAATAAATTACTCAGAACAAAGCCAATTATTCTATTGACATTAATTATTAATAACTTGATAATAATCTTTATTAATAATTAATATTTAGAAATTCTATGGTGATCGCTAATCCCGTTCCAGTTAAAAGGACTAAGAAGAAGAAAAAGCGTCATAAATTACCTATTTGGTGCCGTCCAACATTCGTCCCCGAACAAGGTGTCTTATTGGTATTATTTGGCTCTTTCCTCACAGGTGCATCATTAGCACAGCAATGGAATCAGTCTACTAATTTGGCTTTAATATGTGCTTTCCTGGCTTTACTCGTAGAACATCCCTATGTTGTGCAAATTAAACAAAGAAAAAGATGGAAGCCTCGGTTTTTATTTTGGGGAGGGCTGTATGGATTAGGTGCTCTAGGTTTAGCCATATTTCTTTGGTTGCAATCGCCAGTATTGTTAATAATTTATGCTTTGGCATTGATCGGCTTTATTTTTGATGGGATTGCTGTAGTTAAGAAAAAGCACAAGTCCATCACTAACGAAATTGTAGGCTTTGCCGCTGTTTGTTTGGCCGCTCCTTTAGCTTATGGGGCAACGACAGGAAGTCTCTCGACTGAAGCAATGGCAATCTGGATTCTGAATACCTTATTTTTTAGTAGTGCTGTTTATACTATTAAGCTACGGAGACAAAAAACTCAGTCTTTAAAACCTGGAGTAATTTATCATGCTCTATCTATATTGATTGTGGCAGGACTGTATGGCTTCAATTTTTTATCTTTAATTACAGCGTTATCCTTTGCCGTAGCTCTTATCAAATTTGGCATAGTGAACTTAGTAATAGATTGGTATCGTCAAGCCAGATTTCAATTTATTGCTATTTTTGAGACGCGATTTGCCTTAGTTTATATCGCGATCGCTTGCGTTAGTGTTCTGCCGGCCCATTTACCACCTAGTTAAGGCAAATGGGGAGGGAGCAGAGAAAGAGCAACAATTATTAAAAAAGCAAAACTTGAGAAAGTTTCTAGTGAAGCTACTTGCTGGATTTTAGCTTTACGATACCAGTCTCTTTGCCATAGGATAAACAAAAATTTTCCTAGAGCTATAGCAAATGCAGAAACCGTGACTAGAGTGAGCCATCCAGATAATCCGATTCCTAAAATCATCACACTGGCAACCCCATGATAGATTGTCGCTGGAATAATTGAAGCAGTTTTTGTCTTGCGCAGTTTAACTGTAAAAATAGTACTAGAAAAAAATAGAGTATTTAATATCCACAAGGCAATCACAATCGGGGAAATGCTTCCTATGGTTGCTAGATATGCCAATGGTGCCGATAGACAAACAGCAGCAAAGGTGATCAGTTCGTTGAGTCTTGATTTTTGTTGACGATGCCAGACTGAAATAACGTCAACTATTAGAGCGGCGATCACGAAGGCGTAAATTATCAAGAATTCAAATCTATGGGAACTCTGCCACATTAACCATAGAGCGATCGCGATCGCCATTCCGCTGTAAAGACTTGCCCAAACTAATAATCTCGGTTTCCAGCTTTTACGCTGTCTAATTTGCCAAGCGATTGGATGTTCTGCTTGAAAAGCGCAGAAAACACAAATCAAAGCTAAGGTCGTCGTCCAAGTCCATTGCTGAGCAGCAGCGGCACCCGTGAGAAATGAAACCAATAACACGATGTAAACCCCATGTTCACGAGAGAAAGTTGGGCGATACCATTGTTGAGATTTTGGAATACGAGGACGAGTTTTGGTTTCGACTAGAGACGTTTTTTGTTGCGCTGTCATTAGTTATCAGGCCTCCCAAACTTAGATAAAGTGACTTCTCCCGACGCTTGCCCAGCTAAGTGTTCTGGGTTCGCCTATCGGCAGAACGCGGGCTTCCCCATGCTCCGACGATCATCACAAGCTGGTTGGGAGACCCGACCAGACGCGACCTTAAGAGTAGAGAGAACTTCCTTAGAGATAAGATTGGTACAAGAATTAGTTACAACAGTCTTACCTTTACAGCGTTTTATAGTCGGGAACAAGCCCAGCCCGACTCTTTTGATATTAATTCCTGACGAGATATCACGATCTATCAAAAGTTTAAATTCTTCATCCCAATATTCTCTAATACTGACATCAGTAAAGACAAATTTATCCTTGTATGGCAGCAATTGAGAAGTATATTTTGGATTAACGGGAATCACTACAGCACCAGCTTTTTCAGCTTTGTACTTTAGTATCTCGAAAAACTGACCAAATCCCGCATCCGCCCAGGACTTATTAAGCCCAGATTTGGCAGATTGACCATTAGGAAGATACTTCCCAGACTCATCCTGTTTTGGTCTATTTTTCTGACTCAATCCTTGAAGATTGAGTTTTTCATGAAAGAAAACTTGTTTGCCCGTTTCGAGAAGTTTCTGGGCAGTATTGTAAGCATGATCTTTTCTCGAACGAGCTATTTTTTGATGTATTTTGGCTTCTTTCCTGGCTAATTTTCGTCGAGCTTTACTACCTTTGCTTCTAGCCGATTTCCGTTTTGATATCGATGCGAGTTTACTTTGTGATTGGCGAAAAGACTTGAGACTAGGTAGTTTAAATCCTTCAGAAGTAGCTAGATAATTATCTTCATGAAGCACCGCATCCATTCCCAGAGAGTTGTCCCAACTCCGAGTGAGCTCAGCTTTCAAATCATGAATACTATCATCTTTGAGACGAAGATTAATATACCAACCATCAGCTTTTTTGATTACTTGAACTGATTTAAGAATTGCACCATTAGGTAAGGCTCTGTGATGACGCATTTTAACTATCCCCATCTTCGGTAGAGATAAATACAGCCATTTTCCTCCGACAGAACAAGAGTGTAATCTTACTCCTTCAAATACCATTGATCTGAAACGAGCCTGATTTTTGAATCGGGGTTTCCCGCTACGTTTATGATTTTTATCTCCAGCAATGTAGCGTTTAAAAGCTAATTCTACTCTTTTGCCGACCTCTTGTAGAGTTTGAGATGGAACAGAAGTAAAATTTAAGGATTCACCACTCCATTCCACTTTTACTAACTCTTTTTTAATCATGGGGAGCTGCTTCTTTTGATTATAGTAATTTGGTTTATCCTTGAGTTGAGATAAATGACAAACTAGAGGGCATCTATCAATGTAGTTACGATTTCGCTCCCACCAATCAAATCTTTCTCCCAGTTGACGATTGTACCAATAGCGACAAATACGAAGCCATTTATTGAATGTTAGCTTCTGTTCTGTAGTGGGTTTTAATCGATATTGGTAGTTGTACAACATCATCACTGTTGTTAAAATCGAATATGGTTAATTTAGCACAATACTATCCACAAATGGCATTGCCTAAGTTTATTGGCAATATTAAATCTGTTACCAGTAGAAAGTTAAGACAAGAATTTCCCGAACAAATCAATAAGTTTTACTGGAAAAAAGTTTTCTGGAATGAATCTTATTTCATTGCTTCTTGTGGTGGTGTTACTATCTCAGTGTTGAGGCAATATATAGAAAATCAAGACACTCCAATTTAATTTATCACTGGCATTCATCCCGACGCTCCCCTACTGGAGAGCGCGGGGCTTCTGCCAAAAAGCTAAGAATCAGAAATAATTAAATGAAAAGATGTGAGTAATTTAAAAACAGTTGAAATTAAAGCTTTTGTGCCAGCCAAAGATTTTGAATTGTCAAAACAATTTTACCAAGATTTGGGCTTTACAAAGGGTTCTGATGCTAATGGAGTTGCCTATTTCTATCGTGATAGTTGCAGTTTTCTATTACAAGATTTTTATGAACCGCTTCACTGTCAAAATTTTATGATGCATCTTCTTGTTGAAGACATTGAGTCCTGGCATGAGCATGTTTTAGCTTCGAGAGTCCAAGAGAAATATGGGATTAAAATATCTAAGATTACAGAACAACCTTGGAAAATGTTAGATTTCTACTTTGGTGACCCTAGCGAAGTTTTATGGCGGATCGGACAGAATATCTAATGTCAGTCAATTAGCTTTATTTAGCTACTTGCTGTAATACCAGACTTTATCCGAAATAATCATTTTCCATAATTTGCTCTACTTCAACAAAATTATCTTCAGGGATTTCAAAATTAAACGACATAGTCGCGATCGCGAAGTGCCAGCCTTTGGCTGATCGCGTCTTGATAGATATCTGGATATTCAGTTTTTAAATAATTATTGAGGCTAGGATTTTTCTTGAGTATTCGTTCGATACGGTTGCGAAAATTAGTCACCTCTCGCATACAACCATTGCGACATCTTTGTTTCTCTTTATGCCAGTATCTTAATCTAAGGATATGCTCGATTAGTCGTTGCAGATAGCTATCAAGCGATCGCTTTTCAGACTTCCCCATGTCATCAATTTCATCTAGCAAATTATCCCAATCCATATTTTCAAAGTCTCTATTTTGAATAGTTTTTTCATTCCTTCAACCCAAAGATTGAAGTCTGATTCATGTAATTGTTTTAAATTACTATCCATTTACTTTTGATTGAGTGGTTTTAGTCCTTTAATTGAGATTATATAGTTGTTGGTAATTATGATATCCGCGATCATGTTATCTCGACTAATTTTCCAAATTTTAA
>JBCCYD010000229.1:0-9440 GCA_039190385.1 Cyanobacteria bacterium P01_F01_bin.143
CCTCTCCTAGACACCATCCCAGGAAGATCAGAATACAAAGAGCACTAACCCATAATCCCCAAGAAATAAAATTTTTCAAGAGCCAAAATATTGGTAGAAGTACCGATTAGGGTTAATGTTCCCCCTAAAATAGAAGCGAAAGATAGGGGCATCAACAGTTTAGAGACGGAAACTCCTTGTTTATGGCTCCAATCTTCGATAATCGGGATAAAAATAGCAACTACTGCTGTGTTATTGATCACCGCACTGATCGGCCCGACGATGATTCCCATCAAGAAAATTTTCCGCGATATAGTTTTACCACCCCATTTGATAAGTAAATCTCTAACGACTTGAATAGCACCAGTACGAGTGACTCCCGCACTGAGAATAAACATTGCCATTACCGTGATGGTTGCTGTATTGCCAAAACCAGAGATTCCTTCTTCGGGAGTAACAAGTCCTAGAAGCATCAAGACAATGGTAATGATCAATGCTGTTAAATCTACTGGTAACCACTCAAAAATAAAGGCAATGAGAGCTAGACTTAAAACACTAAAGGTAAGAATGATAGCCATTAAATTTAGTTATACCGTTTTCTATTTTCTTGAACCGTTTCCTATTCTCTTTTATATGGATTAAGATTCCCATTATAGTTAATGGTATTTTCCGTAGTGCAGATTTTCGCGATTGTACTCTTACTTCTGTTGGGTAACTGGATTTTAACAGGCAGTTTGCTCTATCTTCCCCTTTGGCTCTTGAAAAATTTTATTTCTTGGGGATTATGGGTTAGTGCTCTTTGTATTCTGATCTTCCTGGGATGGTGTCTAGGAGAGGATTTTAATGAATTTTGAAGAGGTTGGTCGGCAATGAGTTATTCAGTGAATGATTAAGTTACAGAATATATAGTATTGGTTATTTTTATATAACTTTGTAAAGAAATGTTGTAGGATAGTATGAATAATACTTATATTAATTAAGTTTTTTTAACAAAATTTAGCGAGGTTTTAATAAAATGCCATATACGACTGAAGAAGGGGGACGACTCAACAATTTTGCTAGAGAGCCTCGAATGTATCAAGCAGAACCTCCAACTGCAGCGGAAAAACGCAATTTTGTTTTTTTGGGCATATTTGGTGCGATGGTAACGGTTGGCGCGATCGCTGTTGCGGTATTTGCCTCTGGTGCTAGCTAGAAAATTTTATTTCTTAAGCATTTCAATAGATTATAGAGTTAGGAAGGTGGGATAGCCCGCCTTTTTGTTTGGCAGATTAAATCGTTTAAAAAATCAAAAATGCTTAGATTATTAATTACCCTATGTTTAATTTCTCTAACTACCCTAATTTCCAGTTGTTCTGCGGGTATTAGTGGTGTACAAACTTATGTGAATACATCTGCTGGATATGAGTTTCTCTATCCTAATGGTTGGATTCCGGTGACGGTGAGGGGAGGTTCCTCTAATGTAAGTGTTGTCTATCGGGATTTAGTCGAAAGAAGTGAAAATCTCAGCGTAATTGTCAGTGATGTTCCTGCAGATGAAACTCTCGAAGATTTGGGAACGCCGACAGAAGTAGGTTATCGTTTTTTTAAAGCCGTCAATGACGATCAAGATCGCGAAACTAAATTTATTTCTGCCGAATCTCGCCAAAGAGACGCTCAAACCTACTATATTCTAGAATATAAGGTTACTCTGCCGAATGATGCAATTCGGCATAATGTTGCTAGTGTCGCAGTTAGTCGGGGCAAACTATTTACCTTTAACATTTCAACTTTTGAGAAACGTTGGTCAAATGTTCAAGATACCTTTAAGATTGCAGCGAGATCCTTTACTGTCAGGTAATTTCAGTTAACAGTTAACAGTTATCAGTTATCAGTTATTTGCTTAGAAGTTATCAGTTGTTAAAGATGGGGAATGCTAATAATTAAAGTACTATCTTAATGAAGATATTAAATTATGACTCTCCATTCCTTTACCAATTCTTTAGGTGTCGATAATTGCTATAGTCCTAACAATTGTCCACCATTGCCAGAAACTTTACTCCAATCGAATCGTGATGAGCTAGATATTAAACTAAATATTATTCAATCTGGGACACAAAAATTTCCCCAAGACCTACAAGGTCATGTGTTTATCGTAGCTCCTGTCGGAACCGAAGATTCTGGTGGGCTTCCCTATGACAATGGTGATTCATTCATGAGTGGAGATGGCATGGTCTACCGTCTCGACTTCAATCAACCAGGAGAAGTTTCCCTAAAAACTCGGATTGCCAAAACCCCAGACTATTATGCCGATCTCGCAACTGCTGCTGATGAGAAATACGCCAAATACCAATTCAATAATCATGGAATGTTGCGTTTTTCCTCGGCACTAGGTTCTCGTAACCCCCTCAGCGTAGCCTTTCTGCCCGTAAAATTTGCCAATGATGAAGCCGAACGCTTACTCATTACCTATGATGGTGGTCGTCAATATGAACTTGATACGGAAACCTTAGAAGTAGTAACCCCTGTCGGTTCTAATAAAGAATGGAAAAGTGAAGTAAACGTTGATTTTCCCTTCCCCACTGTTCTTAGTACAGCCCACCCCGCTTTTGATGCCCATCAAGGTGAAATGTTCACGATCAACTATGGAAGATCGATCGAAAATTTCATGAATCTTCCCCATATCTCCATATTGGATAAATTTTGGAATAAATTACGTGATCATTTTCCCCATGCCCATCGCAGAGAGCAATTGCTAGATGATTTTCTTTATTTAATTCGTTGGGATGGCGAACAACCATTAGAGCGCTGGAAATTAGTCTTAGCCGATGGTTCTGATGTCAGAATCAAACAAAGTATTCATCAAATTGGTTTGAGTAAAGATTATATCGTTATTATCGATACCTTTTTTACCACAGGATTAGAACAGACAATTAATAACCCACTTCCAGAATGGGAAAATTTCTCAGAAAAAATTCGAGAACAAACCAATTTGGCACCAACTCCAGAAACCTATGTCTATATTGTACCCCGTGCAGCCCTCGAAAAAGGGCAAAGACCCGCATTAGGAGAACCTGAAGTAGAAGTTGTAGTGACTCAAGCAAAGTTACCTTCTGAGTTGACTCATTTTTTGGTGGATTATGACAATCCTCAAGATAAGGTTACGATTCATGCGGTTCATGCTTCTTCTTGGTACGCCTCAGAATGGATTCGTAATTATGATCATTCTGTCTATGCCAAAGATCGTCATATAGAATCTCATCTGCACGGAATGCTTCCGAGCGTAATGGATGTCAGTCGCCTGGGTCGTTATACAGTCAATGGTAAAACAGGAGAACTAGTTGAGCAGAAAAAAATTCCTGATACTTTTGATCCCAATATCAAATCCTGTCGGTTGACTTGGGGGATCACTCTCTATGCCTATCAAGATCGCTTACCTGCTGTAAATCAGCCTGCAATGTCGACCGGCATAATTGATAATGTTTATTGGACTTCTGTGGGACTATGGGGAGATCTTTTAACGGAATTTGTTCATAGCTATTACGAAAATCTCAACCGTAAAGACCCTTTTCATCAACCTTTGGTTCAACCAGATGAAGTGATTGATTTAGGGAAAACGGGGATGCCCAGTAGTTTATTCCGTGTCGAAACTGAGTCCATGGCGATCGCAGATTCCTATGAATTCCCTCCTGGTTTTATCGGCATTTCTCCCCAATTTATCCCCCGCAAAAATAGCACCAGTTCCACTGACGGCTATATTGTCTGCACTGTTCATTGTGGAGAATCGGCAACTGAACCTCATCAAATCTGGATTTTTGAAGCAGATAAACTCCATGAAGGCGCAAAATGGAGATTAACTCATCCCGACTTAACTTTTGGTTTCACTTTGCATACAGCTTGGTTATCGCAGGTCACTTCTCGTCAAGCGGAATATAATGTCTCTGTGGAAGAAGATTATCAAGAGTTAGTCGCTGACAAACCAAAACTCAAGGAACTCTTTGAGCAAGAAATCTATCCACATTTTAAGTAATAAGTAATGAGTAAGGAGTAAGGATTAAGAAGGAATGCATAACTTCCTTGTCCCTTGCTCCCTGCTCCCTGCTCCCTGCTCCCCTTGCCCCCTGCCTATTTCTTTAATATGCTCTCTCTTATTGGCTATAAAAATCTAAGTCTAATCCATGAAAGTGCCAATTCAGAAGTATATCGATGTCATAGAGAAAGCGACAATCAGCCAGTTGTTTTAAAAATACTTAAGCAGAATTACGTAAAATCATCCAAATTAACTAAATATAAGCAAGAATTCGAAATACTGCGTTCTTTAGATACTCAAGGAGTCATCAAAGCCCATAGCTTAGAAAACTATCAAAGAACAGCTATCATTATCCTCGAAGACTTTGCCGCCGATTCCCTCAAAAAATGGCTTGCAGAAACCCAATTTTCCCTCAAGGAATTTCTCAATATCGCGCTGCTGATTGTCAATAGTTTAGGAAATATTCACGATCGCAATATTATCCACAAAGATATCAACCCTGCTAACATCCTCTTCAACCCAAAAACAGGAGAATTAAAAATAATTGATTTTGGGATTGCCACCGCCTTAACCCAAGAAAATCCCAGCCTGAAAAACATTAATATCCTTGAAGGAACCCTCGCCTATATCTCCCCCGAACAAACAGGCAGAATGAATTGTAGCTTGGACTATCGCACCGATTACTATTCCCTCGGAGTCACATTCTACGAACTCCTAACCCAAGAACTCCCCTTCACGAACCAAGATCCCCTAGAACTAATTCATTGTCACCTCGCCAAACAACCCCTAGCTCCCCATCAAATTGACCCTAAGATTCCCCCCATACTCTCGGCTATCGTCATGAAATTAATGGCCAAAACTGCCGAAGCAAGATATCAAAGCAGTTATGGCATCAAGGCAGATCTCCAAGAGTGCCTCAGACAATTAACCTTGAGCGGTAACATTCAAGAATTTCCCCTCGCTACTCAAGACATTATTAGTAAATTTAAAATTCCCCAAAAACTCTATGGCAGAGAACTAGAAATTGCCCATTTACTAGAATCCTTTGAGCGCATATCCAACAGCACACATCGAGGAGCAGCCACCAGTGAGTTGATGTTGATTGATGGCTACTCTGGAGTTGGCAAAACAGCATTAGTCAAAGAAATTTATAAACCCCTCTCCGAAAAACGAGGTTACTTCATCTCAGGCAAATTCGATCAATTACAACGCAACATTCCCTATTCCGCGATCGTCAGTGCCTTTAGTGAATTAATCCAACAATTACTCAGTGAGAGCATAGCTCAACTAGAACAATGGCGTCATAAACTATTAAATAATCTAGGAATTAACGCTCAGATCATGATCGAGGTGATTCCCGAACTAGAACTTATTATTGGTCCGCAACCAGAAACCGCAATTTTAGGTTCAATAGAATCTCAAAATCGTTTCAATTTAGTCTTTCAAAGCTTGATCACAGCATTTTGCGATCCAGAGCATCCCTTGGTAATTTTCCTTGATGATCTTCAATGGGCCGATATTGCCAGTCTCAAATTTATTGAATTGATCCTGAGCCAGCAAAACACCCAACATTTATTGCTAATTGGAGCCTATCGCAACAATGAAGTGAGTGCGACTCATCCTTTGATGAGGATAGTTGGAAACTTAAATCAAACTAAAGTCAAGATCAATCGCATTAACTTAAAACCCCTAGAAGTTACTTCAGTAACGCAACTAATTGCCGAGACCATACATCGGGATTATCAATCGGTGAGGCCCCTAGCAGAATTAGTTTTCAGCAAAACCCATGGCAATCCTTTTTTTGTCAATCAATTTATTAAAACCCTCTATCGAGAAAATCTCTTAGTATTTCAGACTCCTCAATCTTCTGGTCAAAAAGTCGGCTGGCAATGGGATATGGACCAACTTAAGGCCCTGAATATCACTGATAATGTAGTCGAATTAACCCTGGCCCAACTTAAAAAATTATCCCCAGCCACTCAAAATCTCTTGCTAATTGCTGCGTCTATTGGCTCAGAATTTACCCTCAAAACCCTCTCAATTATTTGTGAGCGACCAGCCCCAGAGATTTTTACCGAATTAAAAAATCTCCTCAATTCAGGATTAATTGTGGCTCTGTCTAGATTAGATGAAAACTTATTAATCCAACATTATAAGTTTGCCCACGATCGCATTCAACAAGCAGCCTACGTATTAGCAGATGAGAAGGAAAAACAATCAATTCACCTGAAAATTGGTCGTTTATTACTTCAGGACAAAACCGAAGAAGAGCTTGGCGAGCATATATTTGCCATTGTCGAACAACTCAATCGAGGAATTAACTTAATTGAAGACTTCCTAGAAAAAAAGCTATTAGCAATACTCAATCTAACAGCTGCGGAGAGAGCCAAGGCTGCCACAGCCTATGAAGCTGCCCGAGAATATCTTAAAATAGCTCGCCAATTACTTTCTCAAAATAATTGGCAAACAGATTATGAATTGACCCTGAATATCTATACCGAAATTGTCGAAGTTGCCTATCTCAGAGGTGATTTTACCCTCATGGAAGAAGTTGCGATGGAAGTTTTCGATCAAGCCCATACTCTTCTAGATAAAGTTCGAGTCTATGAAATTCAAATCGAAGCCTATATTGCGCAAAATCAAAATCTCGAAGCAATTCAAACTGCTTTACCAATTTTGCAACTTTTAGGTGTGGTCTTGCCGACAAATCCGACAGAATCAGATGTTCAAGCCGAATTTCAGCAAACTCAAAGTAATCTGCAAGCTTATGCGATCGCGAATCTAAGCAATTTACCTGTCATGAGCGATCGCTCTACTTTAGCAGCAGTGGCAATTATGCATAGAATTGTTCCCAGTACTTATATCGCTGCTCCGACTTTATTACCTCTAATTATTTTTAAACAAATTAACTTATTCCTTAAATACGGCAACACTTCTTTATCAGCGGTCACTTATGTGTTTTATGGTTTAATTTTATGCAGTATGGCCGATGATATTGGTCAAGGTTACTCTTTTGGCCAATTAGCCCTGGAAATTTTAGAACGCTTTGGTGCTCAAGAACTCTATGCCAATATTGTTGCTGTCTTATATGCTACTATCCAACATTGGAAAGAATCCCTGCGTAAATCTCTAGAACCGCTAAAATTTTCCTATCAAAGAGGATTGGAAACTGGTGATTTGTATCATGGCACTACTAGTTCCTATCTCTATGCTTTTCATGCTGTTTTCAGTGGTCAAGAACTGACGACATTAGCTTCAGAAGTGCAGGTTTACAATGATGCTTGTCGTAAATTTAAGCAGGATATTACCCTCAACTACAATCAAATTTATGCTCAGCTTATTTTCAATTTAGTAGAAATCAAAGAAGAACCTTGTCTGTTGATTGGAGAAGCCTATGACGAGGAAATGATGTTGCCTTTTCATCTTCAGGCTAATGATCGTTACGCCCTTTGTGCTTTATATGTTAATAAGCTTTATTTAGCTTTACTCTTTGATGACAGATCTTTGGCAACAACTCATGCTAATCATGCAGTTCAATATTTGGATGGAGCGACATCTACTTTACTCGTTCCCTTGTTTCATTTCTATGATTCCCTCGCTCAGTTGGCGATTTATGATCTCAGTTGTGAGTTGCAGCAACCACAAATTCGGGAGCGGGTCAGGTTAAATCAGTCGAAACTTGAGAATTGGGCCAAATATGCGCCGATGAATTATCTGCATAAGTTTCATTTAGTGGCAGCAGAATGGCATCGGGTACAAGGTGATTATCTTCAGGCTATAGATTGCTATGAGCTGGCGATCGCAAAAGCTCAAGAGCAACAGTTTGTTAATGACGAGGCTTTGGCTACTGAATTAGCGGGTAAGTTTTATTTGGCCTGGGGGAAACGGAAGATTGCCCAAACCTATTTGAATGATGCTTATTATCTTTATTTGCATTGGGGCGCTAAGGCCAAGGCGAAGCATTTAGCCCAACGTTATGGATGGTTGATCAGCTCACCAAGTACTATGGGAGCCTATCTTACCGAACAAGTTACGATTAATTTTGATGTCACAACGGATAGTGAAACTGGGGATTCCTTGGATTTAGCTACGGTGATGAAGGCTTCCCAAGCAATTTCTGGGGAAATTTTATTGGAGAAGTTGTTGGCTAATTTAATGCGGATTTTGATTGAGAATGCTGGTGCTGAGCGAGGATATCTTATTTTAAATTCTGATGGTGAATTACTTATTGAAGCTATTGGGGCCATCGCGCAAGAAAATATTCAGGTAATGCAATCAATGACCATCACAGATAATTTACCCACATCTATTATTAACTATGTTGCTCGTACCAGGGAGACCGTACTAGAACATCACATTGCTGAGCGAGGTAAATTCACAGAAGATCCTTATATCAAAGCTCAAGAAACTAAATCTGTGCTTTGTACTCCCTTAATAGATCGTGGTCAATTAACAGGTATTATCTATCTAGAAAATAATTTAACCACCAGAGCATTTACGCCCAAAAGATTAAAGATTTTACAACTACTATCGGGACAAGCTGCGATCGCAATTAGTAATGCCAAACTATACAAGGAATTACAAGAAAATCAGCGGCGACTCACTCAATTTCTCGATGCGATGCCGATTGGAGTAACTATTCACGAACCTGATGGTCAAGTTTATTATTCTAATCGCCAAGCAAAACATTTACTGGGAATGAATATTTTGCCCCAAGCATCATCAGAAGAATTATCCCAAACCTATCAAATCTATCAAGCCGGGACCCAAGAATTATATCCCACAGAGAAATTGCCCGTTGTCCGCGCCCTATATGGAGAGACTATCAAAGTAGATGATGTCGAAATTCATCATTCTGATAAAATTGTTCCTTTAGAAGTTTCTACTACTCCTATCTTCAATAAACTCGATCAGATTGAATATGCGATCGCAACTTTCCAAGATATCAGCGATCGCAAACAAGCTGAACAGCTTTTAGCCAACTACAATAAGACCTTGGAAAATCAAGTTACCATTCGCACCCAAGAACTATCTTTGGCCTTAGAAGAACTCAAAACTGCCCAAAAACAATTAGTAGAATCGGAAAAAATGGCATCTTTGGGTGGTCTCGTTGCCGGAGTTGCCCATGAAATAAATACTCCTATCGGCATTGGCGTGACCGCAGCTTCAACTCTAGAAGAAAAAACTATAGAGTTTAACGAGATTTATCGCAGTGGAAAAATGAAGCGTTCTCAATTAGAAAAGTTTCTCGATATTGCTGTTCGCAGCAGCAATATGGTTCTTAGCAATCTCCACCGCGCAGCAGAATTAATTCATAGTTTTAAAAAAGTTGCCGTAGATCAATCTAGCGAATCAAAAAGATCATTCCAGCTCAAAAGCTATATAAGAGAAATTCTCATTTCCCTAGCACCCAAACTTAAAAGAACTAAACATCAAATAAATTTATTAGGAG
>JBCCYD010000230.1:0-9415 GCA_039190385.1 Cyanobacteria bacterium P01_F01_bin.143
TCTAAGATGAAACTGAATCAAATCAGTAAATTATCAATGATTCAAGAGATGCAATCTGTTTCTTTGGTATTTAATTACCTTTGAGTTATTCCAATATGGAGATATTCTATGAAAGCAACTGAAGCGATCGCTAATCTAAACCCTCAAAAGTGGTCAAAAGCCTCTGCTATTGAGAGGTTACACCTGTTGGAAGAAGTACGGGAAAATCTGAAAAATTACGGTCAAGATCTAGCAACGGCAGATGCTCGCATGAAAAATGACATCATGGGTGAGGCTCTCTTTTCCCAAGAGGAGTCGATGGTTGCCACTGTCCTCCCCGTGGCAAATACGCTCTCAGGCTGCATTGATTTGTATGAGTCCTTGATTCAAGGAGAGATGCTCAAACCTCTTAGCATCACCAAAGTAAAAGACGGTCTCTATGATATCCATGTTTTTCCTCAATCGGCAAAAGATAAGTTATTATATAGCGATCGCAAAGATGTTCTTCGAGTCAAGGGGAAACCTAAGCAAATTAACCCGCTAAACAAGCCTGGTGGCATCATTGCAGTATTGGGTGCAGGAAACTATAGCTCATCTTTGGAAATGCTTAAGGCTATTTTCCTGGAAAACTGTGCAGTCGTCCATAAGCCCCACCACTTAAATGAAGACACCGATAGAATATGGGCGAAAATAATGAAACCTTTAGTAGAGTATAGCGCATTGAGTTTTTGCTATGCCGATCAGGGTAGAGCTTTGACGAAGGATGAGCGACTTCATAAAATTTATTTCACAGGAGGCTCTCATACTGCCCAAGCGATTATGAACGCAACTGATACAGAATTGGTTTCAGAATGTGGAGGAAATAACCCCTGTATTATTGTTCCTGGCGATCGCCCTTGGACTGAGAAGGAATTGCACCACCAAGCCCTACAAATCGCCACCGTTGCTAAATTAAACGGCGGAGCAGTTTGTGGACGAACCCAAACCTTAGTCACCTCCAAGCATTGGCCACAGCGAAAAGCATTTTTGATTGCCCTACGCCAGGCGATTGTTGAAGATACCCCTGCTGCTGGTACCTACTATCCAGGTTCTGATAAGGTTTTGGCAGATTTCAAAGAGCATTATCCAAACGCAGAGGTGCTGAAGCCAGAAGGTGGCAAATACCAGTCCTCAGACTTTATGGTGATGACAGACATTGGCGAAGATGGCTATGGAGTAACCCACGAAGCATTTTGTCAGATTATGGGAGAGGTGGCATTGGATGTTCCTGCTAACGCAGCAGAGTTTCTACCTAAAGCCGTGGAATTTTGTAACAGCAAGCTGTTGGGCACTCTAGGAAGCTGCATTCTCATCGATGGGGATACCCAAAAGGCTCACTCCGAGATACTCGCCCAAGCGGTTACCAATATGGAATACGGCGGCATTGCTGTGAACACGATTCCACCGTTTATTTTCTTCAGTCCTTATCTAACTTGGGGAGGTAATGAAGAGGGAAAAGCATTTGTCTCTGGGCATGGCAATTTTGGTAATCTACTCTGCTACGAAAATGTAGAGAAATCCATTATTTTTGCCGACTTTATGTCCCCTGGCCACATGATTAACACGAATAAATCAGTAAATAATGCCCTGTCCATAAATATGGTTATTTATGGTACTGATCCTACCTGGATGAACTTAACGAAGCTGATCACTGGAGCTTTGGTGGGTGGTTTCAAAAAGAAAGATTTTTAGTCCGACCTTACTTTATATAATGATACGAAGCAGACAAATTAAATTACTCAAGGAGAACTTTTCATGAATGAGACCATTTTAATTACAGGAGCCAGCAGTGGCATTGGTAAGATGACTGCAAAATATTTCCAGGAGAAGGGTTGGAATGTCATTGCCACCATGCGTAAACCCGATCAAGAAGAAGAGCTAACAGCCCTTGAAAATGTGTTGGTCGCTCCCTTAGATGTACAGGACTCCAACAGCATTACTGCAGCAGTGGATGCTGGAATTAATCGCTTTGGCACCATTGACGTGTTGCTTAACAATGCAGGTTATGGGTCTTATGGTGTTCTGGAAGCTACTCCCGTTGACAAGATTCGGCGGCAATTTGATGTCAATGTGATTGGGTTGTTGGAAACAACAAAAGCTGTATTGCCCCATCTTCGCAAAAATGGGAAGGGCACTATTATTAATATCGCCTCGATGGGGGGCAAAATAACGTTTCCCTTGGGTACTCTTTATCACGGTTCCAAGTTTGCTGTTGAAGGATTATCCGAAGCATTACACTTTGAATTAGAGACCATTGGTATTCGGGTTAAAATTGTGGAACCTGGCATGATCAAAACCAATTTTGGTGGTAGTTCGTTTGACTTTAATAATGATGAATCCCTCACGGAATATCAGCCACTTGTCAGCACAATTATGGCCGCCATGAGACCGATGGAAGCCAATGGATCTGATCCAATTATTGTGGCCGAAACTATCTTTGAAGCAGCGACTGATGGCACTTCTCAACTGCGCTACATTGCAGGAGATGATGCTAAGGCTATTATCGAGCAGCGCAAAACAAATGATGACGCCACTTTCTTGGCAGGGCTAAAGGCTCAGTTTGGCCTATCCACAAAATAGGTAAGAGGTTGATAGAAATGAATGTGTTCAAGAGCGTCATCTATGTTATTGCCTCTATTCCTTTGTTAACTAATGTGGAAAAAGAACTATTGTGGCTAGACCTCGCAGAAAATAAAGCAGCAGCCTATGACTGGATTGGAAAGAACTCAAAACCCATCTTGAAATAGTTTAACAACTATATGTAAGTGTAATAAATTGAACTCTACAAAGAAATTTATCATCGAACCTGGCTGGCAGATAATCTTTAAAGATCTTAGTATTAGTCTGCCTGAGATTCTTACTCGCGCTCAATTTCCCACAGATTTTTTTTCTCGTTCAAAAACAACTGTCACGTCAACGGAATATTTTCAATTTTGGCAGGGGTTAGCAGCAACAGTAAAAGATCCTGCTTTCCCCGTCAGGCTTGGTCAAGCTATACCCGTAGAATCTTTTAATCCTCCATTTTTCGCTGCTCTTTGTAGTCCTAATCTGTTAGTGGGGATGAAAAGATTGAGCGATTATAAAAAACTTATCGGTCCAGCAGGTTTAGTTGTTCGAGAGAATCCGGCTAGCGTTACCCTGAAAATTGCTGCTCTTAGTTTTGATGAAACAATACCAGGATTTTTTGCGGCTACAGAATTAGTATTTTTAGTTCATCTGATTCGTTTAGCAACCAGAGAGCATATTGTCCCCTTAAAAATTGAGATTCAGGAAAAATTGGATTGCGAGCGCGCATATACTGACTTTTTTGGTATTGTTCCTCAACAAGGACATCAGAATCAAATTACCTTTTCTCTTAAGGATGCTCGACAACCTTTTTTAACTAAAAATGACTCTATGTGGCAATTTTTCGAGCCAGAACTCAGAAAAAGACTACATGAATTGGAGTTAGATGCTACTTTTCGCGATCGCGTCCATAGTTCTCTTTTGGAGTTGTTACCTACTGGCGAATCTTCCATTGAAAATGTTGCTAATAAATTAGGAATTAGTAAAAGAACTTTACAACGTAGATTAAAGGATGAATCAACCAGTTTTCAAAATATTTTGAATCAAACTCGTGAAAGACTAGCACTATATTACCTTAAGAATTCATGTATATCTGGAAGCGAAATCTCTTTTTTACTTGGTTATGACGATCCTAACTCATTTGTTCGAGCCTTTCAGACCTGGACGGGAACTACTCCAGAAAGTTTTCGTAAAAAAAAGCACCCTTAGTTGTGAGTGATTATCGAACAAGCTTCTATTGAGCGACAAAAAGATTTAAATATCATCATTTATTGCTAGTTCTATCAAATTACTAAATATTTACCACTGCTTGAACATCTTCATCTTTGGCGATGTCCATCTGGACAGGAATTCCCCCTAGATCCTTAAGATCATCCATTTTGGATAGTCTACGAGCAGCCACATAAACTTTGTAACCTTTACCAATTAAGATTTTGGCTGTCGCTTTGCCGATTCCAGAAGATGCACCTGTGACTAATACAATCTTGCTCATATTGTTTTCTTTGCTAATTTGATTCAGCTTTATCTTAGAAAATCAATCATGGGAAGTCACTAGCAAATCACGCCAAGCCATATGTAAAACACGCCAACTGTAAATTGTTTCATAGTTAAATTTTTGACATATTTATTATGTTGATACAATGTGTACAATTTGTTCACATTATTTTCTAAATTCAGCGCTATCAGGCAGAGCCTGGCCGCGAAGCGGATCTCTTCGAGATCGCAGTTAACGTATCATCAATATGGGCAATAGAAAAGAGATAATCAAAGCTGACTTAAACGACACAGGAATCATTACAGATATTCTTGGAGAAGCATTTTATAATGACCCTATTCTTTACCATTTAGTGAGACGAGCAGGCTTTGCTCGCGATCTCTTCAAGTTAGAGTTCCGGGATATCTATGCCTCATTGAATTGCTCTTTCCTCATTATTGATGAGAACAAAGAAATAATGGGCTGCGCACTTTGGGCAAAGCCCGGACAAACTCCTGAATTGTCTCCGCTAAGTACGATCGATCAGAGCTGTTTGGACAATTTTGAATCGTGTAGGTATGAGCTCTCTGAAGCGCTTCAATGATTTATCCAAACTCATAGATAAATATCATCCTCAAGAGCCTCACTATTACTTACATGCGATCGGAGTAAAGAATGCTTTTCGGAGAAAAGGTGCGGGCAGTAGCTTATTAGCTCATGTACTTGACATAGCTGATAACGAGCAAATGCCTGCCTATCTAGAAAACTCAAATGAACTTAATCTTTCTCTTTATCAGAAGTACGGATTCAAAGTTATAGGAAAAGAGAGCCTCGCTAATGAAGGGCCACCCATCTGGTTTATGTATCGTTCGCCCCAAACTTTAATCCATTAGATAAAAAGTTAATTTAAGAGAGTATAAGTTTTTTTATCATATCGGCTTTAGTATTGCGATCACAAGGTAGCTAAGATTTTGAACTGAGAAGTAAAAATGTTTCAAAATTAAAATAATGATACATATTTTGCGATCGCTAAAAAGTTTTCAACAACTAAGTAAAGTTGTTAACATTACCACCATATAGTCAGTCAAATCTTGATCCAGAATAACACCAGTAGTTTTCAACCAGCGATTACTCAGGTCTAAATTTCTCACTTGTTCGGTATCAACCGAGTCGGTAATAGATAAATTAGACCTCTTGCAAAAATACGAATTTTGGTCGTTTCAGCGATTTTGCATAATCGCTACGTACATTATGCTCAGAGGTTTATAGAAATACGCTCAATTAATTATGCAAGAGGTCTATTATCGGGCAATGGCACGAAGGTTTTAATTTGGGGTTTGATGAAGAATAAGCTTAATTTTTGTCGCAATGCATTGTATCTCTAATTCTATATAATGTGTTGTAGGTTAATTTTTTTTGTTGATGATAATCAATAAACTCCAAAATCGTTAACAATTCTTTTTTAATAGTTCTTGCTTCAGGACCAAATTGATAATCTGTTAGAAAAATCAATTCGTTTTTTGGCGATATTTCAACCAATTTTTGAAGAAGGTCAACTACATCTATAAACCGATGTGATTGAAAAACTACGGGTTCATTTTCAGTATCATTCCACTCCATCAACCCTCCAGCAAACCAACCTCCATCTTCTTCGCCCTCCAACTCCTTATTTGCAAGATGGATAATAATGCCAGTTTCTTTGTCCAAAACATCTTGAAAAAGTCCCCGATGAGATAAGACTCCAGGCTCTACAATATAAGCAAATTGATTAAATCTGGGAAGGTCTGGTACAGTTTCTGTCCCGATTGAGATTATCTCTATAGTTGGCATTTTTTATTACTCTTATTAGAATTTATTTAAAAATATGTCATAAGTTTATTGTTGACACATTTTTTGTGTTTTCTATCGTGAATACTTTTCCATAACAACCAAAATTAATGGGCTAACTAAGAATAGTGATGGTTCTTTATCTTGTCAAATGTGCCATTTTAAACAAAGTTTTTCAACATATCAGCTATTTAATCAGCCTATTACTCATACCAGTACAGCAAAGAAGTCTATAGTTATTTGGACTTCCTACTGTACCAAAAGCTATGTACTTGGACGTTTCGTCGTCAGCCAAATAGAATCTTTTTTGATTTAGTTGCTAATGATCTTTGTTGTCTAAACTTAAGCTAGCCAAACAAGTTAAATATTCCACTCCACGATATTTTTGGAGGTAGGCAGATGAACTACAATTAGCTACATAATTTTGTTTAGATAGATTGTAAGCTATACCCCGATACTTTAAAGTTGGGACTTCTAACGATCTATAGGAACTATTTTGCTGGCATATTGATACATTGATTGGATATTTACAAGAGGTTGGTTTTTGATAAAAACGACCTCTATATTGATATACATTATTGTTTTTTACTTGAACTTTCATTGTTTTCTCCTAATTAAGATTAACGATAGTTGTAGCGACCCAAAATAAGAATGCGTAATGTCAGTGACTTATTATGCGGCTATCTTAGACTGAATATTTTCTGATTCATAAGCAGCTTGGATCTCTGGTAAGGCGGAGACCTCTTCTACCAAGCGTTCAACATTTTCTCCCAGAGTAATCTTAAGCTTTGGAAAAGCTTGATTCCAGTTGCTATAGATCACAATTAAATAGTCGATAATTGTAGCTTCATTACCCACGACAAAATTACGTGTTTCCAAACGCTTATTCAAAAGTTTCCAGGTGTCAGATACTTTGTCAGCCAGTTGTTGTAAAAGCTGAGCTTTGGCATCACCTTCCTCCATGATTTTAGCCACCGTAAAAATCCGTCCATAGGCAGGATGTAGGGTAGCATAGTTGAACATAAGCCACTGTTGAAAGTCAGCTTTTTCAGTATGATCGCCCGTCAGCCAGGGACTGCCGTATTTCTCCAATAAATAGAGAACAATGGCTGCGCCTTCGCGGATTAGCATCCCATCATCATCTAAGATCGGTACCTGATTAGCGGGATTAATTCGGATTGCATAATCAGGAACATCATCTCGGTGAATAATCTCGACAGGCTGCTCTAATTTTTTGAGCAATGCAACGATGCCAGTGGAGCAAGTACCAGGAATAGAATAGAGTTTGTACATGATTGTTCTTTAGTAAAGTTGTTTGATTTGTTGATATGTTTGCTTTAGGCTGCTGTTTTTTCTGAAAACCCTTGGTTCGGTTGTTTAGATTTCGTACCAAGTTGGGTTGTATAGTGAAAAACTTTTGAGATAATCTGCCATTTACCATCGATTTCGATCAGAGCTAAAAGATCGATAAAGTTTTTGGCAAACATTGAACTGCGCATACGGACGATCGCAGTCACATCACCTATAAAATCAATTGAATCGATCGCAAAACCATAGTCTTCACCCGAAGATTTGGGTGAAATCCGTTGTTTCACAATCGGGAAATAGCTTTTCATATCGAGATGCAGCAATTTCCCACTCGATGCTGTAAAGTATTGAGCGCTGGGATGAAATACTTGTGACAGGAGCTCTGGATCACAATGATAGAGAGCTTCATAATATTTTTTGAGTACCTCAAGAATGGCTAAATATTTACGATCCAGTGTTTCTCGATCATCTGCATAAACTTGTACTTGATGCATCATTCCTCCGTATGTTGGTTTATCTGGAAGCGAATAATTTGATAGTAACTCTTCACCAAAAAAGAATAAATAGTAAATTTGTTGATAAACTTTTTACTCTTAGTGAACAATATAAATACAAGCTAAGACCTTTATCAATTAGTTTTTATGGATAAATTAGTAGCCCTGGAAGTTTTTAGACGAGTTGTTGAGTTGGAAAGCTTTAGTCGTGCGGCTGAGGACTTACTCTTATCTAATGCAGCCGTTAGCAAAAACGTACGCGAACTAGAAAAAGCACTTAAAACCCAGCTAATTCAGCGAACCACCAGACGTTTGAGTCTGACCGAGACTGGACAGCTTTATTTCCAGAAGGTTTGTACGATTCTAGATGAATTATCAATGGTTGAAGAAACAGTTTCAGATCTCTCAACTAAGCCCCATGGACGTTTGCGGGTAACTGCCCCAATGTCTCTGGGATTAACTCATGTAGCTACAGCTATTTATCAATTTCAATTGGCATATCCAGATATTCAAATAGAACTTTCCCTTAGCGATCGCTATGTTGATTTAATTGAGGAGGGATTTGATGTAGGAATTAGAGGAGGCGGAGCTAATCAAGACACTAGTTTAGTTATGTATCGTATCTGCGAGTTTCAAAGAGTTGTTTGTGCTTCACCTACTTATCTTCAGCAGTATGGCGAACCGCTTTCTCCTAAAGAGCTAGAACAACATCAGTGTATTATTTATAGCCTAGCCCGATCTCCCCGTGAGTGGAGTTTTTGGCGAGGGAAAGAAACTACTGTCGTGAATGTTAGTGGTTCTTTAAACGTGAACAACAGCCTAGCTGCCAGTCAAGCTTCTATTGCTGGAATCGGCATAATATTCTTACCCATATTTGTGGCATCAGATGCACTAAAAAAAGGAGCCCTGCAAATTATCTTGCAAGAATGGTCAGCAGAACCATTGACCTTATATGCTATTTACCAAAAACATCGCCAGCAATCTAGAAAGCTTCAGGTATTCATAGAATTTATCTCAAATGCTCTCGCATCAATAGTGAAATTCTGATTTATTTTCTTTCTCTCATAGTTTATTTGTCTCTAATAAGACATTTTTGTCTCAAATAAGTTAATATTGTTTTATGAGAAATCTAAAGAAAAAGTCATCAAAAGAAGAACTATTAGATGCCGCAATCGCTGTACTAGTGACTAATCCCAGCGCCTCTTTATCCGAAGTAGTCAAAAAAGCAGGAGTAGGAAGGGCTACTCTTTACCGCTATTTTCCGACAAAAGAAGCCTTGATTAAAGAGATTGCTCTTTTAGCCATTAAACAAACAGATGAAGCCATAGCTCCAATTGTCGCCAAACAACTGAATAGTCAAGAAACTTTGCATCAAATGCTTGAAGTAATTGTTCCCTTAGGCGATCGCTTTCATTTTTTGATGTCAGAATCATCTACCTATAAAGATCCAGAAATAGCTCAAGCTTACAATCGACAACTTAAAGACCTTAATACTTTAGTAGAAGGCTTAAAACAAGAAGGATTTATAGCTATTGATATTTCTAATGCCTGGGCAATAGCTGTGATCGATTCATTAATTTGGACTGCATGGTACTCGGTACAAACAGGCTATATCGCCCCCAAAGAGGCTGCTTCTTTAGTCTATAGAACCCTAATTCAAGGACTTCAGCCCAAATTAATGAATCGATCACAGCTATTGCCCAGGCATTAGAAATATCAATAGCTATAA
>JBCCYD010000231.1:0-9363 GCA_039190385.1 Cyanobacteria bacterium P01_F01_bin.143
CGCCAATAACGGTACTATCAAGCTGAATAATAACGGAACACCTGATAATTTTGCCGATGATCGATTAGTTTACCGACCAGCGGAAGGTTTTACGGGGGTTGATACTTTTCACTATGCTATTAGCGATGGGAATAGTGGCATGGATACCGCGACTGTGAAGATCAATGTTGCAGCAGTAAATCAAGATCCTGTGGCAGTCGATGACCAGGCAATGGTGGCACAAGCAGGACAAGTTGGCATAAAAGTTTTAGATAATGACTTTGATCCTGATGGCGACGATATCCGAATCAAATTTGCGGCGACCGATAAAATCAGCGCCAATGGCGGTACTATTAAACTGAATAATAATGGTACTCCCCATAACTTTGCCGATGATCGATTAGTTTATAGGCCAGCCGAAGGTTTTACCGGCGTTGATACTTTTCACTATGCCATTAGTGATGGCAATGGTGGTATGGATGCCGCTACTGTGGAGGTCACAGTGAAACCACCCGGAGTTGACTTAGCGATCGCAAAAGAATTTATTCCTACATTTCAAGATGAAAAGATTGCTGTCTATGGAGAAAATCTCTCTTTCACGCTCACAGCCACTAATAATAGTTCTGGTACAGCGGAGAATGTTGTCATTACCGATGAGATCTCTCAGTTAGAAAATATTACAATTTCTGACTTGCCTTTAGGTGGTAGTTACACCATAGATCCGGAAACAAATATTCTGGAAATTTCAATTCCCGAACTTGCAGGGGGAGAAGAAGCAACATTTACGGTTAGTGGAGATGTGGTTGCTCCGGCCGAATTAGTTATTTTCAATTTCTTTGGCCAATTAGATAATGATAATTCAGCACTACAAGAATATTCTTCTACTGTAATCAATGGAACACAATATCTTGATTTGAACTTAACCAAAGAAGTTGGGTCTCCAATTGTTAGATTTAATTTCAATAGTCTCACTAATAGTGCAAATATTAATGCTGATAATATCTCTGATCCAGATCATAGCAATAATAGAAGTAGCGATACGGCTGAGATTGCTCAAGCTAAATATACAGGGACATTAAATAATAATGAACCGTTTGAATTATTGATTTTTGAGACTGATTCCATGAATCCCGATAACCTCGGTGATTCTCGTCCCCTAATAGATGTAGATTTTCAATTAGATTTCAGCCCTAGTGACTATATAAATGATTCTCAATTCCTTGCTCCTGATCAAAGAGGAATGGCTGCACTAAATCTTTTATGGGACAATGCCGCAGAGGTTGAAAAAGGTGTTCCAGGAGGGTTATTGGAGCAATTTCTAGCATTAGAAGCTGATGGAGATTTAACAGATTCTTCTGATGAACAAGCTGTTCTTGATTTTCTAGAATCGAGAATCATTGCAGGAGATGCTAGTTTAGATAAATTTACCAACGGGGACTTAGAATTATTCAATCTTACAACAGGAGAATTTCAAAAAACAGAGTTTACCCAAGGACAATATACTCAAAACTTAGGGCAAGCAGATATTGTCAATATTGTAGTTACCTCCAATGGAGTATTTGAAACTGGTTCTAACGGCGACATCTTACCAGACAGCGAATCTCTAGGTGATTCTTTGCAAGCAGGATTAGATAATCTTGATCCTGCAGCTAATGCAGGAACAGTATTGAATATAGTCATTGATGATTCGGTAACCCAAACTAGATTACAAACTCTTAGTTTTAATTCTCTAGCAGATAGAGGTTATTTTGTTCAGGGATTAGAGATTCAGAGCGATTCAATTAATTTCAAATCATCTAATCATCCAGCAAATATCGATTTATCTTTAATTGAAGTTACAGAAACCACGCCTAATTCTCTAACTTTAAATGGTGGTAACGCTAAGGATAATTTCATTGGCAGCAATTTACCAGAAACTATTTATGGTGGCGATAGTAGAGATACCATAGCTGGGGGATTGGGAAATGATTTGTTGTTTGGTGGTCAAGGGAATGACCTGCTCCGAGGTGATGGCGGTAATGATATTATTATCGGTGGTAAAGGTCACGATGTACTGCGGGGTAGCTTTGGTCAAGATACTTTAATTGGGAATTATTATGATCCTTCTCGTCATTATCTTGATTACAAGGGTGGAGATATCTATGTATTAGAAGCGAATGCCGGTTTGGATACGGTAAAAAGCTTTGCTAAACATGATGTGATCGGACTATTAGACATTGAGCAAAGTGAGCTAAATTTCCGAGTTGAACATGGTAGTACGATCATTAGTCTTGAGGGAGAAGATTTAATGCTGATTGAGGGAATTGACGATCCTCATGATCTAAATTTCACTACCGAATTTCACGTTATTTAAGTAATTAGCCTGGAAAGTATAACTTTGCAACTTGTAAACAACTTGTCTAATTAAGGTCGGAGAAAGTTAAAGTTAGATAATATACAGTTAGTATTCAACTAACTATTTTAACTCTCCTCATAATCAAGATGTCCATGGCTAGTAATGTTGGCAAAATCAAACTCCTAACCGTCAGTTTTTTAACCATGTTTATGGGCTATGAGATGCCTAGCTTGGCTCAGATTACTCCTGATGGTTCATTAGGGGCTGAAAACTCGATTGTTACGCCCAATGTTCCTCTGGGAAATGACACTACTAATCGAATTGATGGTGGTGCAGTTCGCAACAATAATATTTTTCATAGTTTCTCCGAATTTAATGTCAATAATGGACAACAAGTTCATTTTGCTAATCCGACAGGGATTGAGAATATTATCGGCAGAGTTACGGGGGGAAATGTCTCAGAGATTTTAGGCACTTTGGGTGTTTTAGGTGATGCTAATCTCTTGTTGCTCAATCCTGATGGTTTTATTTTTGGGCAAGATGCTCAATTAGATATTAATGGCTCTTTTACCGCTAGTAGTAGTGAAAGCTTATTCTTAGGGGATAATCTAGAATTTAGTGCGACTAATCCCCAAGCAGTTCCTTTGCTGACAATTAGCGTTGCACCAGGTTTAGGAGATTGGCTGAATCCGAGAGGAAACATTGCCAATCAAGGAAGTCTTAATGTAGGCAATGATTTAACTTTGATTGGTAGTTCTTTGGAACTAGAGGGTCAGTTGCAAGCAGGGAATGATTTAACTTTTCAGGCATTTGATAGTATTCAAATACGCGATCGCGCTAACTTCTCTTTTCTTGCCACTGCGGGTAATCAGTTATTAATCCAAGGGGATCAGCTAGTAGATATTTTTGCCTTGAACAATACTGCCAGTGGTTTAATCGCTGGTGGTGATTTGGTTTTGCGATCGCATAATCCTATTATTACCGATGCCTATTTTACTAGTGGTGGCAATTTTCGCATCGAAGATCTTAATAGCAATTTAGGTGATGCAGCTAGTCCTAATGATCCGATTATTCGAGCTAATGGTGACGTTAGTTTGAATAACTATACAGGAGCTTCTCTCCATATCTTTGCTGGCGGCAGTGTCAATATTGACAACATTGAAATTACAGGTGCAGATCCCAACAACGGCATTGAGGAAACTGTTACTCTCTCTGATGGTGTAACGACCGTTGCGATTAATGGCAGTACTCAGCCAACCTTAGATATTCGAGCAGGAACAACTAATATCAACCCCATTGGTATTCAAGGAAATAATCAAGGTTTTTCCTCTATCCCTGATACTAGTAATACTGCAAATACTGCTGATATTCAGATTAATCAAATTACTAATCCAGGAGGTCTGGTTTTTCTCACTAATCAAGATCAACCGAATACCTTGCTCTCTGGGAATATTGAAGTTGGTTCAGTTAATTTGTCTAGTGAAACCGATGGTGGTTCAGTGGTGCTGGATTCACGAGGTAAAATTAATGTTGCACAACAGATTGAAGTTTCAGGCTTTGGTGGTAATGGTGGAAATGTGCAACTTATAGCCGATGGAAATATCGTGATTCCTATAGGCGCTAATGTCTTATCCTCTGGGCTCGAAGGAATTGGCGGCAATATCATTCTTACAAGTCAATCAGTAATTAGAGCAACAAACTTGCAAAGTCTAACCTCAGGGGAAGGGGTTGGCGGAAATATTAAATTAACAGCACCACAAATTTTGATAGAACCTCCTGTCATGCAAGGACCAGATTTTATTGGAGTTACTTTAGAAGCGGGAAGTGAAGGGCAAGGAGGAAATCTTGATATTGAAGCTGATTATTTAGAAATTAGTGGTAATAATGTTGGGGTAGCTACTTTTGGGATTGGAAATTCTGGCAATGTCTCAATTAACGCGGAGCAAATATCAATCAAAAATAATAGCCGAATTCTTGCAGCTGGAGTTAGTCCCATAGGTGGAAATGCTGGAGATATAGAAATCCAAACTAATGATCTAAATTTGGCCGATGGTAGTCAAATCAGCTCGTCCATTTTTCCTGGTGGGATAGGCGATAATGGCAGAATCGATATCAATGCTAAGAATTCCATTAATGTACTAGATAATTTTGAGAATATTCCCAGTGCAATTGTTACTGATATATTTCCTAATGCTACAGGCAATGGCGGACTGATAGAAATTAAAACAGGCTCTTTGACTCTCCAAGAAGGTGGTCAAATAAGAGCTACGACAAGAGGTAATGGTGATGCAGGGGGCATTGTTATTAATGCAGAAGATATTATTCTTGACGGTTCAGTATTACCAACCAGTTTAGTTCGAGGAAGTGCTATTGTATCTGAGGTTTTAAATCCAGCAATCGGCAATGGTAATACGATAGAGCTCAATACGGAGGGGTTAATAGTTACTAATGGAGGTATTATTAGTTCTGCTACAGGAGGGATGGGAGATGCCGGGAATATCAATATTACAGCTACGGAATTAATATCATTTGATGGTTTATTTGCCGATGAAAACCTAGCAGAGCCTCAGCCTAGTGGTGCTTTTGTTGGAGTTATAGAAGGTGCTATAGGAAATGGTGGGACGCTAAATATTACGACTCCTTCTTTATCTGTAACTAATGGCGCACAGTTAGAAGCTTTAACAGAAGATAACGGTACGGCTGGAGATATTAATATTTTTGCTAACGATTCAGTATTGCTTTCTGGTGAAAATACGGGGCTTTTTTCTGATACTAGAGAAACTTCTACCGGAGATGCTGGAGATATTAATATCTTTGCGACTCCAGACGTGATTGAAATCTTTGATAGCGCTACCATTTCTGTCGAGAGTCAAGGTACCGGCGAAAGGGGAACTATTACACTAACGGGCGAGAATTTAACCCTAGATAATCAAGGGAGGATTTCGGCAAATACAGCGAGTACCGATGGCGGTGATATTTCGTTAAATATTAATGAGCTGATTTTATTGCGTCGTGAGAGCAACATATCCACAAATGCAGGGTCTCCAGGCGTTGGAGGAGATGGGGGAAATATCACTATTGATACGGGCTTTATTGTGGCACCAACCTTAGAAGATAATGATATTACAGCTAATGCTTTTGAGGGTAATGGCGGGAATGTTCATATCACCGCGAATGGACTTTTTGGTATCGAGTTTCGCGAACAAGAAACGCCAGGTAGTAGTGATATTACAGCTTCTTCTATAGGTGCCTTGGCAGGAACGGTGGTGATCAATAACCCCGATGTTGATCCGACTTCGGGACTTGTTCAGTTGCCTGATGAAACGACTGACCCGAGCGATCGCATTATTGCTGGTTGTGCAGCGGTCGGGGGAAATTCCTTTACCATCACTGGCCGGGGAGGATTGCCAGAAGACCCCACTGTTCCAATTAGAGGACAAGAACTATTGTCTGATTTGCGGGACTTTAGCGATGTAGACAATGACGCAGATTTACCACCTGTGAAAACGCGATCACGTCAGGAATTTAAAGGCGCGATCGTGCAAGTCCAAGGCTGGGTTGTTAACCAAAATGGGGAAGTAGAATTAGTCGCTTCATCACTTCAAGAAAATTCGCTCCTCCCTCCTCGGGGTTGTTAGTATTTAGATCAAATAGATGCGAGGATTTTTCAAAGGTATCGATACTACAATTGATAGAGAAAGATAATGAGTAAATACGATCTGATTTATGAAACTGTTCGTAAAATTCCTGAAGGAAAAGTCGCCACTTATGGACAAATAGCAGATGTAGCAGGTCTGTATGGCAAAGCTCGTTTAGTTGGCTATGCCTTGTTTCGAGTTGATACTGATTTAGACGATATTCCTTGGCATCGAGTTATCAATTCTAAAGGAGAAATTTCCTATTCTAATGTCCGTCTAGGTGGAGACTATTTGCAAAAACATTTATTGGAACAAGAAGGTATTCAATTTAATGCTAAAGGAAAAATTAATCTCAATCAATATCAATGGAATTCTCAGCAGCATCCATAAAATATTTCAGTTTGGTGGCGACTATTCCCGATAAGAAAATACAACCAATAATATTGGGAACAGATAATGCTAATAACATATAATCACTAAAATCTAATACTGTGTCTAAGTTTGCGATCGCGCCAATAAAAACAAATAATAAGAACAATAGCTTATAAATCCAAACATTACTATCCTCAAACAAATAAAACCAAGCTTTCTCGCCGTAATAACTCCAAGCAATAATTGTCGAGAAACCAAACAAAAAAATAATAATCGCTAAGACATAGGGAAACCAACCAATTACCTGCGCAAATGCTAAAGAAGTCAGCTTAGAACCATCAATTCCCGCAGGAATATTTTCGCCATAGGTTCCCGTTAAAATAATTACCAAAGCCGTTAAATTACAAACAATAATTGAATCAATAAACGGCTCTAACATTGAAACAATACCTTCTCGCATTGGTTCTTTATTTTTCGATGCTGCATGGGCGATCGCGGCAGTTCCCAAGCTCGCACCGTGAGAAAAAACACTACGCCGCATTGAGATTACCAATAAACCGATAAATCCTCCTTCCACGGCAACGGGAGAAAAAGCCTGTTGCATAATTGTTTGGAACGCAGCTGGCACTTCGGTAATCTTGACCGCAACGACCCAAAAACAGCCAAGTAAATAAAGCACGATCATAAATGGGACTAACTTACTCGTAACATTGCCAATGCGAGTAATGCCTCCAATAATTACTAACCCAACTAAAAACATGATTGCCAAGCCAAATAGCCAGTCATAGCTTGCTACGATGGGAAATAAAGCCTCCAAAGCGGCAAAAGATTGATTTACCTGAAACATATTTCCGCCACCAAAGGATGCTCCCACACATAGAACAGCGTAAATTACAGCTAAGATTTTGCCTAATTTAGGTAATTCGAGTTTAGATAACCCAGTTTCTAGAAAGTACATTGGGCCACCTGAGATGCTTCCATCGGGGTTGATTTGTCGGAATAGCTGACCTAGGCTACATTCAATAAATTTGCTAGACATGCCAAAGAAAGCACCGACACTCATCCAAAAAACTGACCCCACGCCACCCATTTGAATCGCGATCGCAACTCCAGCAATATTTCCCAATCCTACGGTGGCAGAAAGAGCCGTGGTTAACGCTTGAAACGGCGAAACATCTCCAGAATCTTTGGTATCGGGTTTACTGATCGCGATCGCGATCGCTTTGGGGAAAGCACGAATATTGAGAAAACCAAAACGTAAGGTAAAAAATATACTTCCAATAACTAGGAATGAAACAATTAAAATCATAAAGTTGAGTAATAAGTAATAAGTAATGGGGAAATTTTTGTCACTAATTATCTAATTGCTCTAGCTTCAGTAAGCCATTGTTTAACAAGGGAAATAGAAGGAGTGAATTCTTTTTGATAAGTATTGGCCACATATAAACGGCTGACTCTTGAATATAATTTTTGTAAGGGAGTTTGAGACAATTGTGTAACCGAGGCAATGCCACAATGTAAAATTACGCCACAATATTGATACCCAACACTAGGAATGCGAGCCAGATCTGCTAAGGCCGACCATTTGTTGATATATTTCACAGGAATTTTTAGTTGAGAGGCTAAGGTATTTTTTGCTTGGGGAGTTGGGGTTTTATTGAGTAATATTTGAGTTGTACGAATACCATATTTGGTTAATAAATCTTGTTCTTGAGGACTTATTCCAGGTAATTTATCTATTGACCAGTCACAAGAAAGCATAAGTGATTGATGAAAATTTTTAGAACATAACTATACCATCTATTCTTGGATATAAATGCTGAATTTGATGATGTTTTTTGAATAGAGGGATTAATAACGCGATCGCTGATATTTTCTACAAGATCCGTGACCATACTACAAAATAATTTCTTTGATGCTGATCACTGTTTAATATCTAAGACTTTGTTATTAATTAGTTTATAGACTGCCTGTCTATTTTTCATTTATTAGGAGTTTAGTTAAGCGTAATGATCAATACAAAAAGAAGTGAAGCACAAGTAATTATTCGTTCCCATGTCTTATGGTCTATGGGCGGAGGGTTAATTCCCATTCCCCTAGTAGACTTCGCCGCAGTTACGGCGATTCAACTTGAAATGCTTCAACAGTTAGCACAACTTTATGGAGTTGACTATACCCGCAGTAATGGCAAAGCTTTTGTTTCAGCTCTTACAGGAACTACTATTGCTAGATTAGGAGCGAGTTTTCTCAAAGCTTTACCTGGTGTCGGCACAGTCCTTGGTGGAGCTTCAATGTCTTTAACTTCTGGGGCCTCAACTTATGCGGTAGGTCAAGTAGCAATTAATCATTTTGCTAATGCTGGGACTTTGAGTAATTTTGTCGAAGATCAAGTGAAAAAAGCCTATGATTCTGCTTTTGAAAAAGGAAAGTCTTATGTTTCTGATCTAGAAGATGAGCAAGATGAAGCGGCAAATATCTATCAATCTTTGGAAAAATTGGGCAAACTCAGAGATCAGGGCATCTTGACGGAAGAAGAATTCCAATCTAAGAAAAAAGAATTATTAGACAGACTTTAGTGCACAGTAAGTTTCGGGATTGAAGATAAATAAGTTTTTTATGATCTGCTGCTTGTTCGTTTCTTCTAGCTTATGAGAGCAGCGATCGCATTTATGAAAAATAATTAGAATTATGAATATAAAATCCTGGCGTAAATTTGCAGAAATTTTCTTTGGTATTTTTGCTGGTTATTGGATTGGTAAAATCATGCAAACAATTACTTACTATAGTATGTTTTTGCTTGCAGGTCTTTATTTATCGGGAACTAGTGGATTTAGTATCCAAGTTTTTCTTTGGACATTAATGGCTTGGGGAATGATTTTGATAGGGACGGGAATTGCTATTGTTTTAGGAATTATAGGTAATGGCATTTTGCTTACTTTCTTGCCTATCTCTGGTGTTATTTCAACGGTGATATCAGTAGCGATGGAATTGTATTTTATATTAAAAATAATATTAGAAATGATGTAGTACCACTGCGCG
>JBCCYD010000232.1:0-9353 GCA_039190385.1 Cyanobacteria bacterium P01_F01_bin.143
GACATTTTGGAGATTATAGACAATCGCGATCGCGCCACCGGCAGTGGGAATAGTTACGACTCCATCATCCATTTGGGCCTTTTCAACGGGTGTGGGGATCAAAGTACTAGATCCCACATCAACAGTTTTGTTAATGAAAAAACGAATTCCCCCACCACTGCCAATAGAGGAATATTTAAAATTAGTTCCTGATGAGCGTTGGTATTCAGCTTGATAACGCTCATAGAGAATTTCGGGGAACGAAGCACCCGCACCCTTAAACGACTGGGCATTAACTACATTAGCGCTCAAGCCAAGGGCGATCATAGTTACAATCGACAAATAATTTAATTTCATTTTCTATTGCAATGGACTAATTTTTAAAGTTTTACCATTGGCGGGAATTTCGACCCAAAAGTCCTCTCCAATCACGATTTCGTAGTAATAATCAAAAGAGGAATATCTAGTACTACGCCAAGTACTGACAATTTCCACATCAGGTAGCCAATATTTAAAAATTTTCATTACTTCGGCAGGAACCGCACTAGCATCTATTTCCTCATCAACTTCGATAATCTCACCATTGGGTTTAACATCCATTTCAAAATTAAAGCCCTGCTGGTTTTGCCCTCCAAGCTCGTAAACGAAAGAACCATCGGGATTAATTTCTACTTGTGCGTAAGTCGGTTCTGCCCCACTCACCGAATTTACAGCTGTCAAAACAGTCTGTGGAACTTCGGATAATTCGATTGTTGTCTGGATTTTGCCCAATCCTTGAGCAATTAATCTGCCATTAGTCTCTTTTAAAGATTGAGCCTGGGCATTTGCGAAACCAAGAGGGCAAGCCATAGCTACTATTGCTGTAGTAGTTAAAATCTTTTGTCTAATTTTTGTGGGGAAAATCATTGGATGGAGAATCTGATCCTTTAATATTATTTGGTAACTTCTGGCAAAACAAAATAGCTCTATATGGAGCTAAAGAAGCTTTATTCATCTTATGATGTTTGCAGAACAAATAAGCAATTTTACTTAAGAATAGTTTACGTTTAAATTACGATCGCTAATTTTTAAGAGATTTTCAATTTTGTAATAGTTCTAATTAAAACTAATTTTTGTCAATAGTTAGTACGATTTTGTTGCCAATTTCTTAATCTACCTAAATAACTCTGTAACTTACTAGAAACCCGATCGCGTTTACTTTCAAAATTAGCCGCGATCGCAATCAACCCAACACCGGCAATTAACCCAATAATCCATTTTCAAAAAAGAATAGGTAAACACCAAAATTACTAACTGATAAACAATTGTCAAAATAAAAGTAATTGTTCCCACAAACAGAAAAGCCCGAACTCGCAATCCCAACCCCGCAAAAATCGCGATCGCGCTAACCAACTTAGCAGTTATACAAATAATTAATTGTCATTTATTACACATTGGTGTACATTATCGGTAAATGATTAAAGGGTTAGTTATGCTAATAACCACTAGAGAAGCTAGAGCAAACTTCTCGCATTATCTTAATGAAGTAGAGAAAGGTGCTTCTGTTGTTATTTCTCGTCGAGGACATTCTAATATCACATTAGTCGATTCAGAGGAATTTCAACGCTTAATAAACTTTGAGAGAAATTTAAAAGCAAAGTTATTTGATCTTTTATTAAGCAAAAGCCCTGATGAAGTCAATGAGATGCATGATCTCCTTTGTGATCTTATGGGTGCAGATACCATTACAAACCCAGAGGTATTAGATTCAATTAAGTCGGCTGAGTCTGGAGATACAGAAGAATGGGTGATGCCTTGATCGGAGTAGCTCAATGAAAATTGAGTGAACGGAAAAAGCCAAAAAAGATGCTCTTTATTGGTATAAGAAAGACAAAAATATTTATAAAAAAATCAAAGACTTAAGATTATGACTAAACTTCTCCAACATGCTATTACAGAAATTTCAAAACTCTCAGAAGATCAACAGAATGCGATCGCAACAAGACTCCTATCCGAACTAGAAGATGAGCAAGCTTGGCAAAAAAGTTTCGAGACCACGACAGATTCTCAATGGGGTAATCTAGCAGCTTTGGTGCGACAAGAAATTACCGCAGACGAGGTTGTTCCACTTGATAAAGTTTTCCCAGTTGAGCAATGAAGTCTAGTACTACCAAAGACTTTCTTGACACTCCCCATAGATAGTATTCTGAACGAATACTCAAGAAATCTAGGGGATTCTTGGTTCACTGACCAAGCTTACTCTGACAGGTATTGCTACCAATCAAAATAGAGGCTCGATCTCCCCAAGCGTTGAGGTCTAACGAATCAGACCAGCTTCCCCAATGCCCTTGGGTAGCCTTTTTCAGAATATTTAATGACGCTGCATAATCTCTGTCGAGAACTGGGATACCACAGTTGCAGACATGAGTGCGAGTAGAAAGAGATTTCTTAACTCGCTTACCACAGCTAGGACAATCGGACGTCGTGTAGTGGGGTGGTACTGCAACAGTTAACCTGCCATACTTTAATCCAAAATACTCAATCCATTTTCGCAACAGTGACCAGGCGGCATCATTGATACTCTTAGCTAGCTTTTTATTCCGCACCAGATTTTTGACTTTTAAATCTTCGTAAGCTACTAAGTCGTTTGACTGTATTAAACGGAGTGCTTTTTCTTTAGCAAACTCTTCTCGCTGCCGACTTACTTTTAAATGTCTCTGGGCATATTTTTTTCTAGCTTTTATATAGTTGTTCGATTGTTTTTCACCTCTTCTAAATTTTCTGCTTTTTCTTCTATTCAGTTTGTTTAAACGCTTCTCTGAGCTTCGATAATATTTGGGACACTCAACTGTTTTGCCATTACTATCTGCATAGAAATATTTTAATCCAACATCTATAGCAATACATTTTTTAGTAGGTTTTAGCTGTGGGGTAATATCCCTAGGATCGAGCTTAAGTATTAACTGAATATAATAACCATCTGCTCTTCTAACTATGCGTACTCGTTGAATTTGCCATTCTTGGAAATAGTATAAATCCCGACTACCAATAAGTTTTAACTCCCCAATGTTTTTTCCATCAGTGAAAGTTATTTTCTTGGTATCGCGATTTAATTTCCAGCCTGACTTTTTAAACTCAACTGAACGAGTGCGTTTTGAATATTTGGGATATCCTTTCTTGCCAGGAGTCTTATTTTTACAGTTGGTATAGAATTTTAGAATTGCAGTCCAGGTACGTTCGCAAGCTTGTTGGCAAGCGGTAGAGTTTAAGTCTTTGACAAAAGAAAATTCTTTTCTTAAAGCTGTTACGTGCTTGTAGATATCCTTCTGACCAACACCTCTATTATCCTCCCAGTATCTAAGGCATTTGTTTCGCACAAACTGCACTGTACGAATAGACTCGTCTATCGCTCGATACTGAGCTTCTTTTCCTCTAAGCTTGTACTCTAAAATAAACATCTTGCGCAATCAACAAGCTACGTAAATTATTGTAGTTGAATATCCTGAAGAATTCAACTTATACATTAGAATCAAGACGGCGATTGAAATCGCCAGCGTACTACATCCCCATCAATAAAATTGAGGGGCTTTGTCCGCGTTTTCGGTAAAAGACTCAATCAATTGCCAATTTCAGTGCTTAAGCAAGCGAGTAAAGCATATGCTTTATGGAAAAGTGATAAATATTATGCTATCCTTCAATTTAAGCGAGTGAGTCAGCGGCAGCCGATCTATTCAGTTCGGGTTAGTCCTAATTACAGAGCATTAGGACTCCTAGAAGAAAATCATATCTATTGGTTCTGGATTGGAACTCATTCTGAATATGACGAATTACTAAAACGATTATGATCTTGAATTTACAATAAAATTTTATATTTAACACTTTATTGCCAATCTCTTAATCTATCCAAATAACTTTGCAACTTATTAGAAACCCGATCGCGTTTACTTTCAAAATTAGCTGCGATCGCAATTAACCCAACACCAGCAATTAACCCGATAATCCATTTCAAAAAAGAATAGGTAAACACCAAAATCACTAACTGATAAACAATTGTCAGAATAAAAGTAATCGTTCCCACAAACAGAAAAGCCCGAACTCGCAATCCCAACCCCGCAAAAATCACGATCGCGCTAATCACCCCAGGAATAACTCCCGTATCTTGATAAAAAATTGCCACCACACAAATCAAACCACTACCAGCTAGACGTGCATAATGCTGTTCCTTCCGATGAGCTGAGAAATAAGCATCAAATTGAGCAATATATAAAATCGATAAACCAACAATACAAGCAAACCAAATTGCTCTAAGATCGTATTCCCAAGCAAATCTCGCGATCGCCCAATCAATAAAAACTAAACTAAGATAACTCCAACGTAGATTTCCTTGACGATAAGCAATATAAAGATAAAACAGCGCAGCAACAAACAAACTGAAATAGGAAATATTGTCCGCTGTAGCAAATGTGATTAATACAGGAATTGCGATCGCAAAACGTCGCCAAGGAATTACTTCCCAGCCCAAACTTTCCCAGGGTACTTGATAAATTATTAACGCAACTATGCAAGTAATCAAAACCCACCAAGGATCTAAAATACTAAGCTTACTAAACATGAAGCGAGCATAAAATATAGTTGCAACTATTTCGCCTAATCCGAGATAAACCCCGAGGGAAGTTGGGGAGATAGGGGAGTTGGGAAGTTGGGGAGAGCGTGCTTGAACGATCGCGTATAGACCTAGAGAGATACTAATAGCAATCGCTACAGGAGTTAGACGGGGATTAATATCAGTTTGAAAGACAATGCTGACAACATTAAGAAGAAGAAGATTACTAAGTCCCCAGTGGATATTTGCGGTAATAATAATTTCCTGGAGACTAAAATTAGCAAAAGATTCCTGACCTCGTTTCCGATTCCAGAAAGCAACAAGACGATAGATAAATGTGATCGCGCAAGAAACTAAAGCCCAAATAGTAAAGCCATCAGCAGCATTTCCCCCGTTAGCTTGAGACATCTGGTAAATCACTAACTCATAAATTGCCAGGGTAATCCCAACCAGAGAAATATAGCGAATAATTTTATTGTCTTTTCCTTGATAATTACTAATACCAATTCCCGTGATTGCAGCACCTAAAGTAATTAATCCCGTACTACTCGTAAAATGTCGCAACCGCCAAACGATTGCGATAACAGCATAAATGATTGGGATAAAAGGCAAGTTATACAATCTTGCGATGGGCCAAGATTTACCTGGTAACCAATGAATCAACCATAAAGAAAGTAATGCTAGGGTGATATTGGCAACTGCGATCGCTAAACTATTGCCCCCAGCAATGATAATGGAACTTGATACTGCCAATTCAACTGTGCCAACAAAAGAATATAAGGTGATCGCGTTGGGTTGTGGCCAATAACGAAATGCGATCGCACCACCAATTAAAATCACAGCAACTAAAGATTGCCAACTATCCAGAATATGGGACGAAACTGGACTATTGGCAAACTTGAGGTAAGACCCGTAAAAAATTCCTAATTCCGATGCCATTAACGCGATCGCCCAATAATCAGCAGCTTGGATATATTTCTTGAGAATTTTACTAGTGTTTAACTTATTTTTAGGTTCTTTTCGTAAGCAAAAGATCAGGTATTTTCTAAATGTATATAAACCCCAAATCGCGATCGCACTGACGATTAACCAATTGAGATCACGAACATATTTATCCAATAAATCAGTTATGAGACATAGCGTAAAACCAATTTGAACTGCGGAGATAAACCAATAACGTAAGTAAGAAGAATTAATTAACATTAATATGGTTGCAACAGTTAAACCTAATAATCGAGTTTCTGGCTGCCATAGAGTCAGCAATTGAGCCAGAATTACCGCAATAGAGCTATAAAACGAAGCAAATACTTTTATTTTTCCTTTAAGCGATCTGGCAATAATGGTTAACATTATGGGAATAAGTAACCAAACTGCGCCCCATTCGATAATTACAACTTGAGAATTTTGGATTTGCCATAAAAAACACAGGTAACTTGCGATCGCGAGACCCAAACCGTAATGCCAGTTAGTTCGATGCCAATGTTTATAGACTAAGGAAATCGGGAGAATAAAGACAATCCATTCAACAATTGCAAGACTAAGTAAGATACAAGCCCAAATTTTGATATTCAAACTGGGGAATAACCACGCGATCGCACTACAAATAGTTAATAGTCCTAGTCCATGAGTCGCATAAATAAGAGAAAAATTGAACCGAGCCCAAGAAATATCAAATAGTAATAATGCTGTTGTAACTGCTAATCCCAAAGTTCTAGTTTCGGGTTGCCAAATAGTTAAAAATTGCAGACATAATAAAGCAATCCAACTAAAAATTTTAGCTATTTCTCTTTGTTTATCATGACTGTTTTTAGCAATTAGTGTCAATAATAACGGAGTCATAAACCAAATACAGACTCCATCATAATTAGCACTTTCGAGCACGGACAAGAAACTAATATAACTAATTACGCCAAGTAATAATCCAAAATACCAACTACTGCGGTACCAATATTTAAAATAACTAGATTTCTTAGCGTCAAACCTTCGCAAATATATTCCCCATTCGATAGTCATTAATCCTAAGAAAATGTAACCCCAAGTTTGAGGACTGAGATTGGTCAAAGTGAGACTGAATGCACTACAAATAGTTACCAATCCCAAAAGGTGAGCAAAGTAAATTAGCCAAATTCTGATTGGTTTACGAATATAGCTTACATAAGCTAACGTCAGAGTAGAAAGTAATAGGTTGCAAGTTAACCAAGTGTCATTATTAAAAGCCAGTCTAGTTAAAAACAGACCAAATAATAAAGTTATAAACTCGCTATATTTGGCAAGTTTTGGCTTTTCTTGACGATATAACCAAGTTGCAACGCCGACAAATAAAAGTAAATAGGGAAAAAGAGTAACTCCATAAACTGATTCTGGGAAATAATTAGTATTGCTAATTTCTTTTGCTAGATTTATTATTCCTTTTCTAAACTCAATCGGTATTAATTCTTTAGCTACGAACAAACTTTGTAAGCCAATAAAAAATATCGCTGTTAAATCTCTTTTTCGCCAATAAATACTTAAGCGTTGACTAAATAAATGTATTGCCAGGATATTAATTGTTGTCGCTTGCCAAAATTCTGATCGTCCAACAGCTATCAGCCAACCAAAGAGAATAATGATTAAACTAATGAGTTGGAATATTTTACTAAGAAATAAAGTTTGAGTTCGATTACTATTTTCTGCCGATTCTTGTGATGATTTAAGTTTAAGTTTTCGCTCTTTGTTTAAATAAATAATTGCTAATAACCAACCACCAAGCGCGATCGCTAAGCCAAAATTTTCGCCTGAATCATAGGTAAATAAGGCTCGAACTAATAAAAGTAGCCAGGTAGATAGTAGAAATAGTGAATTAGTAATTTTGAAATTATTCTGAGATCGTAATAGTAACCAATAATGACTACCTGCTACAGCAGATATACCAATATATGTAGCGACAAGAGGTAAATTAGTTATTCTCCAACCTAAATGTAGATAACTTAATAATAAAAATATCGGGACAAACCAAAAACGAGTAATTTTATTACTAGCTTGGTACTGTAAATAAGTGATGCTCGTCAGGCCAACAGATGCGATCGCGATTATCAGCCATTCGATAATATTAAATCCCAGTCCAAAGCTACTCATTGCCCAAAAATTAATTGGAACAAGCAAAACAGAAATATTTTTTAAAGTTTGAGAAGTTAGTTTTAAATTATCTTGCTTACCTAACCAAAAACCAATACCGCAAAAACTGAGAGTATATGCCAATAAAATTAGATATTGACCAAAAGCTGGGAAATTATCCCATTTACTAGCAGCCAAAACAGCAGAAGAAAGTATAACTAAAAATATTCCTAAAAATAGTAACCAACGAATACTTAACTCATCGAGAAAAGCTTGCCAAACTTGAACAACAAGATTAGGTTTTTTAGCTAATTTTGGTTTGACTGCAGTGGCTACTTCTTCTACAAAAGGTTCTGACTTAGGAGCAATATTTAATGGTTTCGGTTCAACCTTTTTGACTTTTACTATAGGCAAAGTACAAGTTAAGTGATCGCGACATAATTTAATAACTTGATATTCTTCAATTAATCCCAAACGCAGTAATTCATCCAAACCAGTCATTAGTTCTGGCTGCGAAGCTTTGATGTATAGCTCTAATTTGACAATGCGATCGAAATTACGAGACATAATTAACTAAACTTAATTAAATATGGCATAGTTATCTTAAGAAATTAAAGATTAAAAATTGCCAGATAATAATAGATTAGAGTCCAGTATTTCAATTGTCCATATTAATAAATTCAATTAATTTAGAAGGATAAAGACATAATTATTTAGATCCTGCTCGCCATTGAAAGCCGAATCCATAATATTTGTCAGCAAATTGATGTCCCTGAAAATATCTTTCCTCCTTAATAATACTGACTTCTGAGCCAAGATTGCTAACCATCGCAGCCGCACAGAAACGGCAATTAATATCGGGGTTATTAAGTTTGAGTTCGACTCGTTCTCCATTACTGATTTGGAAGGTCATTCGACCATCAACGGATTGAAAATCTTTTGCGCCTTTATAAATAAAAGCGAAAAACATAACCCTTTTAATCATGTCTGGGCGATAAATAGTCATATTTTCCCCATCTTGAGATGCACCAGTGCGATCATCTTTATCCAAAAGAATATAGGGAGGTTGATTTTTAGAACCGAAGTTACCACCCAAAGGTTGAATCACACCTTTTTGGCGATTAACTGTTTGATACATACAGCCAAGATCAAGATCGGGAGCATCATTTCCTGTCGACTTGGAAAAGAAACCAGTATTTTGCCGATTTTTTTGATTCCAGTTTAGGTTAACTTGGACGATAAGCTGTTGGGAAGAAGTATTTTTGCGAAGGTCGATTTCAAAAGAATCGCCTTTTTTCTCTAGTGTAATTGGCATAATTAGTTTTCTGACTTTAACCGTGGTTTAAAGTAATTTTGTATCTTAATTACCTAATACATTAATAAAAAACAGCTTATGCAAAATAGCGATCGCCATTGAGCTAATTACGAAGCAAATTTAATAAACAATCAGTCTTCCAAATCATATGATTTTCTGTTTGAAATATTGTACAGTGATCTCTTCTAGATCTGTTTTGCGGCGCATCAATGTTCCATAAAATAGGTTTTTGATTATTCTCTAGAACTAAAAGTGCCTCTGTTATTTCAGGAGTAAATTGCTGTAACCATTGATTATTTTGCAAATATTTAGCCTGAAAAGCATCAGTATCTACTAACCATAAATCTATTTTATATTTATTAATAAAATTAATGATAGTTTGAC
>JBCCYD010000233.1:0-9346 GCA_039190385.1 Cyanobacteria bacterium P01_F01_bin.143
AAAATCGAGATTTAGGGGTAGTTAAATCTATCCGAAAACCGCGTGTTCGACTGATCATTGCTCCGTTCCCTGACCGACAAAAGAATCAAGAGGATTTCTTCTTTTCGCCAAATTCTCAAGTCCCCTTGACAACTGCTATTTCAGCTTAAGTTGTCACCAATGCCCTATATCTTAAGTTGTCGAGGTACATTTGTCTGATGAGCCTTTTAGTCTTCTTTCAGAGCGAAATCATTATACAACGCTTGGAACCCTTGTTCACTGAGATTATGTATCAAACTTGTTAATAAGAAGCCGATAAACCCAGCCTCGGCTTTCATCCCGACGCTGAACTACTTTTCAGCGCGGGGCTTCTCGCCGACAATGCTAAAAAAACCGATGAATAGCTATTTTCCCGGAAAAACAAGCTAAAATCCAGATAAAACTAGAGATTTGAAACTCACATTATCGCTGATGAACAAATCAACTCACACTGGTTATGAACTCGCTAATCGTTTGCAAAGCATTCCAGCAGAGCAGATTAAGCAAGCAGTTATTACATTTCAGAAGGAAGATGAAAATGTTCCAGAAAGTCTACAATCTATTTTCATAGAGGAAGAAAATCCAGAACAGCTATCTTTCAGTGAAACAGCTTCCTATGAAGAATGGTCGAAGTTATTCCATGAATGGGTTGAAACTCACAGAGGAAAAAACCTTCCACTTCTTAGTGATGAAGCAATCAGTCGAAAAAGTATTTACGGCGATCGCTTCTAATATTAAGAAAATTTGGTTAATATACCCAACAACTTCTTCGTCCCAGGAGTCAACAAAGTTCGACGATAAGTATCTGCTGCTTTTTTAATCGCTTCAGCCTGAGTTGGATAGGGATGAATGACACTAGACATCTTACTCAAACCTATTTTATGGACGATCGCAGTGGTAAGCTCACTAATCATTTCCCCTGCATGACGAGCCACAATAGTTGCTCCAATAATTTCATCAGAACCTTTCTTGTGCAGAATTTTCACAAAACCTTCTGTTTCTCCCTCTGCCAAAGCGCGATCGACATCATCAAAGTCAATTTTGATAATATTGCAATCAATTCCTCTGGCTTGCGCATCCTCTTCATACATTCCCACATGGGCAATTTCTGGATCGGTATAAGTTGCCCAAGGCATCACCAAATCACTCAATTTATATTTACCAAAGCCAAAAGGCGAAAACAGCGTATTTTTCAACACAATCCGAGCTGCCGCATCCGCTGCATGGGTAAACTTCCAATTCATGCAAATATCTCCCGCTGCATAAATTTTGGGATTACTAGTTTGTAAATTGTCATTAACTTTGACCCCTTTACGAGGATCATAGTCTACGTTAACAGCTTCTAAGTTAAGACTTTCCACATTAGGTTGTCTACCCGCACCTGCCAAAATCTCATCGACTAAAATAGATTCTGTTTTCCCATCACAATTAAAGAGAATCTTTTTGCCCTCAGATGTTTTTTCCACTCCTTCCATTTGGCAAGATAAAACTAATCTAATGCCGTCTTTAATCAATGCCTTTTGCACAATTTCTGCGGCATCGCGATCTTCTTTATTCAAAACATGATGTCCACGATGGAATAAAACCACTTGAGATCCCAAACGTTGAAAAGATTGGGCTAGCTCACAACCGATAGGCCCACCACCAATTACGGCTAAAGTTTTAGGTGCTTCAGTTAAAGAAAAGACGGTTTCATTTGTCAAATAACCCACATCTTCAATGCCAGGAATTCTCGGTTTGACTGCCCTGGCCCCAGAAGCAATTACAGCTTTTTTAAATTTAAGTCTTTGTCCACCAACGCTAATCGTGCCATCACTATTAAAATGACCTTCGCCAAAGAAAACATCAACTCCTGCTTTTTTGGCACTAATGGCAGAATCAACAGGACTAATTTTGGTTCTAACTTGTCGCATCCGTTCCATAACTACAGGAAAATCAATTTCTGTTTCCCCAGAAGAACTAACTCCCAAGGGTTTAGCATCTCGAATATCTGCCACCGCCCGAGCAGAACGAATCAGACATTTTGAAGGTACACAACCGACATTAAGACAATCACCTCCCATGAGATGTTTTTCAATCAGGGCAACTTTTAACCCTAATCCCAAACCACCTGCACCTTTAGCTGTAACTAGTCCTGCGGTTCCGGCACCGATCACTACTAGGTCGTATAAATCTGCTGCTTGAGGATTTTGCCAATCGGAGGGATGAACATTACTGAGTAATTCTTGGTTGTACTGATCGAGAGGAGAGATACTTGTCGCGTGTTCTTGAATAGTCATTATTTTTTGCTAATTGCTAATGGTTAATTGCTAATCGCGGTAAGGGCGAATGGCCATTCGCCCCTACTGTTAATTTTCAACTGAAATGGATTCGTCTAGGGCTTTGCGAGCAACTTTAGTGACGTATAGAGTGACGGCAACGGTAGCGATAAATCCAATAATCCGAATTGCCCAGGTAATTGCTGGATTTGTTGGTTGTTCAGCTCCGCCAATGGTGGCAATATTTCCTGCTAGAGACCCTAAATAAACATACATAACTGTTCCTGGAATCATCCCAACTGAGCCAAGCACATAATCTTTAAAAGAAACTCCTGTGACTCCTAAACCATAGTTAAGCAGATTAAAGGGAAATATGGGAGAAAGTCTGGTTAATAAAACAATTTTGAGACCTTCTTTGCCTACTGCTTTATCGATCGCGGCAAATTTATCGTTACCAGCAATTTTCTTGGATATCCAACCTCTGGCAAAATAACGACCAACCAAAAAAGCTAAGGCCGCACCAATGGTTGCACCGATAAAAACATATATAGAGCCGAGCACTACACCAAACACTACTCCCGCACCGAGAGTCAGAATCGAGCCTGGTAGAAAAGCGACTGTCGCAACAATATAGATTAGGATAAACGCGATCGCGCCGACTGCCCCTAGTCCATCAACCCATTCCAGGGCATTACGTAAAATATCCTGAGGATTAAAACCGCCACTACCAGCTGCTTCTTGGGCATGGGCAGGTGCTACAACTAGGAAAAACCCTAGTACGATTAATAGTCCTAGATTAAAGTATTTATGAATTTTCATAGATTCGGAGAGTTATATCAATTAAATTTTACTTACTAAAATAACCTTCCCAGCATTAAATGAAAATAAGCTTAGAATCAGACTAAACACCACTTAAGAGATTAGGAATAAAGGATGAGGAACCAAGAACAAGGAATAAAACTATGACAACTATGACCTTGAGCAGTATTTTTGCTTTGTTTGGCACAATGATTCTGTTAGCGATGATTCCTGGCCCTAGCGTCTTTGCAGTGGTGGCAAGATCTCTATCATCAGGATTTACTCAGGGTCTGATCACAGTTCTTGGAATAGTAGTTGGTGATTTTATTTTTATCATCTTAGCTATTTACGGTTTATCTGCGATCAGCCGAAGGCTGGCACTGCGTGATCGCGGAAACTTTGGGTAGTCTTTTTGTACTAGTAAAATATCTTGGTGGTGCTTATCTGATTTGGTTAGGAATTAAGTTATGGCGATCGCGATCAAGATCGCAGTTCTCAGAACTAACAGAAGTTGAAGAATCATCTTGGTTATCCAATTTCCTTACGGGATTATTTATAACCTTGGCAGATCACAAAGCAATTTTCTTTTATATGAGTTTTTTCCCTGCTTTTCTTGATTTATCCCAAGTTACTGTTTTTGATGTAGGTATTGTTTTACTGCTTGCCGCGATCTCGGTTGGCGGATCTAAGCTTAGTTATGCCTATTTGGCAGATAAGGCAAGATTCCTGTTCAAAAGTTCTAGAGCCAAGAGAATCATGAATATAACGGCGGGAACTGTCATGATTGCTACAGGCATTTTTTTAATCGCCAAGAACTAGACCAAACTTAACATTGCTAAATCAAAATCGATTACACAATTAGCAATTAGCAATTAGCAATTAGCCATTAACTCTTTTTTCCATAAGAACAACAGAAGAACGCGCCGTAACCAAATAACTATTATTATCGATTTTTGGTGCTGTTGCTAAATCGGTAAAATCATTGGGAGAAGGTAAAGCCGTATCGATAATACGATACCAGGCGTTTCCTGGTGCTAAAGGTGGCAGCTCAAAATTCAGCGCATCCCAATAGGCATTAAACATGACATGGAGATGTTCACCACTGACTGGTTCTTTTAAGGAAAATGCTAATGTGTGAGAATCCTCGCCCCAATCAGGTTGACCTAAATAGGTTCCATGCCAAATCAAATGAGCTTTTTCGCTAACGTAACCAACTTCTAAAAATTCTTCGAGTTTGAACACTTCTAATGCTTGTATAAAATGAATTAATTCTTTGACAAAACGCAGTAAACTTTGATTCTTCTCGGTCAAACTCCAGTCGAACCAACTCAACTCATTATCCTGACAATAGGCATTATTATTACCTTTCTGACTTCTCCTCACCTCATCACCCATCATAAACATGGGTGTTCCTTGGGATAATAAGAGGACTGAGAAGAAATTTTTAATTTGCCGCGATCGCAGTTGGTCAATTTCTGGGTCTATGCTATCTCCTTCTACTCCACAATTCCAACTATAATTATCATTCGCTCCGTCACAATTTTCCTCTCCATTTGCCAAATTATATTTGCGATTATAGGAAACTAAATCATTCAAGGTAAAACCATCATGACAAGTAATAAAATTAACACTGCGATTGATATCGGTATCAGTTCGCGAATAAATATCAGGACTAGCAATAATCCGAGCCGCTAAAGCATTGACCGCTCCGCGATCGCCCTTGACAAAACGCCTCACATCATCGCGAAAAGGCCCATTCCACTCAGCAAACCAATCTGCCAATTCCACAAACTGGCCCACGCCATACAACCCCGCTGCATCCCAAGCCTCAGCAATTAATTTCGTCCCAGCCAAAATCGGATCAGACTCAATTGCCCAAATAATATCAATGCTACTCGACTCCCCCTCTATGGGATTGCCAAAAATATCCCTAGCTAATACGCTAGCCAAATCAAAGCGAAAACCATCAACATGCATTTCTTGAACCCAATAGCGCAGCGCATCAATAATTAATCTCCCAGGAATCGGATGATTGCCCTTAAAACTATTGCCGCAACCACTATAGTTCTTGTAAAGAGAATGATCGTCTTCGAGCATATAATATGTTTGATTATCCAAGCCACGAAATGAGATTGTCGGGCCGAGATGATTACCTTCGGCAGTATGATTAAAAACCACATCGAGAATCACTTCAATACCCGCTTTATGCAGCGCTTTGACCAAATCACGAAACTCATCTAATACGGCCAACGGCTCACTATTGGAACTATAACTATTATGAGGAACAAAAAAGCTGATTGTGCTGTAACCCCAATAATTAGTCAGTCCTGGACGCACATCTTGAGGATCAAAATGGTGAACCGGAAGCAATTCCACTGCGGTAATGCCCAATTCCTGAAGATAGGGAATTTTCTCGATCACTCCGGCGTAGGTCCCTCGTTTGCCCGCTGAGACGCCAGAATTGGAATTTTTAGTAAACCCACCCACATGTAGCTCATAAATAACACTAGTTGCATAGGGAGTTCTCGGATGTTGATCACCTTCCCAATCATAGGTACTAGGATCGATGACGATTCCCTTGAGAGCTTGCGCGCAATTATCCCCAGGAGTAATAGCTGCGGCGCGATCGTAATTTTCCGTGTTAACAATGGCCTTGGCATAAGGATCTAAAAGCACTTTAGCTTTATCGAAGCGATATCCTCTTTCTGGGTCAAATTCACCATAGGCTCGATAGGCGTAAATCTGTCCAGCTTTAATTCCTCGGACACAAATATGCCAATAGAAAAAAGTTCGATTAAGTTTAATGATTTGTAGCGGCTTGTCGGCATCAGGTCTGTCAAAGAGTAATAATTCAATAGCTTCGGCATGTTGGGAGAAAATGCTGAAATTTACCCCATCAGCACCAACAGTTGCCCCTAGAGGATAACTTTCGCCAGGCAATACTTGCAGAATTTCAGTTCGCTTTTCATTTGCTTGACCTGTTACCAACTCATCCATGACCAACACCATTTACTACCAAAATACTAATTATCAACGATTAATTCTCAATTATCAACTTGATAGATGTGACAAGCAAGTTTCTGAAATATTTCATTGACGTAACCCCCTGATTTTGCAGAAGTTCCATAGCTAGCAAGAACATTGCTATTATTACTAAAACTATATTGTTCAAGTAGTTTACTAAGCTTCTCTTCATCTATAAGATCGGTTTTATTCAAAGCTATAACAGCAATTCCCTGAGGATTTATTTCGAGAAAAAGATCAAGATGCTGTTGTAAGCTATTCAATGTTTCGGTGCGCGTGAGATCTCCTACGAGTACCACTCCTGTTGCACCCCTAAGATAACTAGGAGTGATCGACTGAAACTTCGTTTGGCCTTCGATATCCCAAAGAATAAAGTTAACCGTCTGAGAAGAATCTAGCTCTAGAGATTTACGTGATATTTTGACTCCTACTGTTGTTAGATACTGATCACTAAATTTACCCTCAATAAAACGTCTTATGAGACTCGTTTTGCCAACACTAAAATCACCTAATAAACAGATCTTTTTAGAAATTACCGCCATTACTTTAACTATTATTGAATATGATCTTTACCAGGAATAAAAGCTTCAAATCTGACACAACGACTTAACCACAAAGGTTGACCTTGCAGAACATCTGGAGGTGATTCTAAACTGGGTATAATCTGTAATCTTTGAGGATTAACTCCTTTAGCGATCGCTTGTTGATAGATAATTCTCGCCCTGGCTAAAGCTAATTCTTGATTGATACTTCTGGAACCTGAGCGATCGCTATGAGCAATAATTCTCAAATGAATTAGGGGATATTTATCTAAAAATTGTTTTACAGAGTCAATTTTACTAGAATCTTCCTCAGATCTAAACTCTGATGAACCAGATTCAAAATAAATGCGGCTTTCTAGGTCTGGCAGTCGATCTTGCGCCAAAGAGATGATTTGCTTTACTCCAGGAATTTCTCGGAAACTAGCAGCGATCACTTCCCGAGCTTTGTTATCCAAGATAAAGCCGTCAATAGTAACTGTATTGTTTTGATAGCTACTCGCGATCGCAATTCGCGAACGTTGATTAAACAGCTTGGTCGTGCGAGCTACTTCCTGTTCCGTTAAACCGGGATCTGGAATAGTATTAACCGCAATGATTTGATTATCCAGCTCTAATTCTTCACTCTTGGCAATTTCTGTCGTAACTTGTTCAGCCAACTCCCGAAAATAATCACTGGGGACTTTCCCGGTTAGGCTAATTTTTCCTTGCTCGACTTGCGGTGTTAGACGATAAATCGATAGTTGGGGATTGCTATCTAAAGCGATCGCGGCTTTTTGTTCAATCTTCTGAGCAGTTTTAGCGCGATAGCGAACGATACCCCAGGGAATCAGAAATATACTCAAGAGAATAGCGAGTAACCATAGAAGAGTTGTCGGACTTTTTGCCTTTTTTTCTGGTTGCTCCTCCGAGACAATTAATTTTTCTAATAGGGGTTGAATCTTGGGAGAAATTGTTGCTGGATCGCCATTATAATTCTCGATTTGTTTGCCATGTTTAAGGACAATATTACTCAGGGATTGCCTAATGCGATCGCGAAATTGTTGATCGGGTTCACCTTGAACTACTACTGCCAGGTAACAATAACCTGCGGTTTCGAGCAAAATGCGAAAATTACCATAATCAATTTCATCCAATTCTGAGCCTGAAGCCATACAATCATTGGCAAAACTACGAATTGCCGTCAGCATACCCGCGATCATATCCGAGTCTAATAGGTTGTCGGTATTCGGCTGCACTTCCTGAATTACCAAGCCTGAATCCTTGTCAATCAAAAAAATTGCATTAACATGATAACCAATCGCTTCTTTTAAAATCAGTTCTGCTTCTGAGACCCCCTGCATCTTGGCTCTCATTTTCCGCGCCAAGCCTTGGAGACTTAGGGTTTCTTCCACTTTGGCATTGATTGATTGCACCACTTCTGCCATATATTTCGAGATTGTGCTGCCAATGACTGGATAGAGAGCATCGACCATAGCATCTCGTTCCAATTCAATTTGGGCTTTGATCGCTTTACCCATTTCTGAGCCTAGGGCACGGGAAATAGCATCTTCGTCAATGACAATTTGTTCTTCAATCGAAAGAGCGACTTCTGGCGCGATCGCCTTAGCAATTGATTGGGGTTGGCTTTGAATTTCTTGACTAATGGCATGGGGCAGAATTTTCGCGATCGCAGCCGCCATACCTTGATCATCTTGAGTAGAACGTTCGTCGATAATTTTATCGATAATCGGCACCACAGCCTGCAAAATCGCTTCGCGAGAATTATTAGTCTTAATACTTAATAATTCCACCATCAAAGGAATAATATTATTCATCGAACTCGCCAAATCATCGATCTGACGTTCTTTTTTGATCATCCAATCTTGAATAAATGCCGATTCCAAATTATCTGGCTTTTGCAAAAAATCTTGAGCCGTAACTAGCTCGGCTGAATCCTCTTCTAGTCCTTGATCAGTAGTAATTTCTGCTTGAGAATCTATGTAACTGCAATCGTCAATATGCTCTAATTTGACCGGGGAATCTTCTTCTATAAATTCGGCATTAACTGCTTCAAAATCATTTATCTTATACTCAGTCGCATCCAAAGGCGTAACCTTATCTCCCTTGCCCCCTGCTCCCTGCTCCCCTGCTCCCCTGCTCCCCTGCTCCTCCGCTGCCGTCGCTAAATTTTCCGATAGTTGAGCGATTGATATAGTATTTTCTGCTGATTCTTCAATATTTTTCTGAGGGGATTCATTACCAGTTTCTTCCGAATTATTCATATTTTCCGCAAGCAGACTGATTAAATTCTCTAGAGATTCTGGTAATTTATCATTCATTTTATTAGGGTATTTTCCTCTGAAGATCTAGGCTATTAGCAATTAGCTATTAGCGATTAGCCATTAACAATTATCTATTAGCCATTAGCTATTAGCAATTAGCCTTCAAGATATTGATTAAGATCTTCAATTAGTCGAGTAAGTTCCGCCTCAGAAGTTAAACGAATGCGATCATCTCTCACCGTTAGGAGCACTTTAGCCGCATAGGGACTAGGGTAGATATTAGGATTACAAAAAACTTCTAAAAAGACCTCTCCTGTATAACGATATTCCATTGCAGGACGAGGTTTGGGGCGACTATCTCTGTTTCCAGCAGGAGCCGCCGAAAGTTTGAGGCTTTCAACCAGAGTAGAAATTTCTTGCTGCAAATTACGAGCCGCTTCTGCCG
>JBCCYD010000234.1:0-9277 GCA_039190385.1 Cyanobacteria bacterium P01_F01_bin.143
AGCGCGATGACCTCCGCTAAACTAACAGACTTAAGCCAACGATACCAAAAACTAAAGCAGAAAAACGACTTTTTAATCAGACTCAACAAACTTGTTCCCTGGGAAGAGTTCCGACCGAGCTTAGAGCAGATGCGTCAGAAACCGAGAAAAAGCAACGCTGGTCGTAAACCTATCGATGTGGTGCTGATGTTCAAGTTGTTGCTTCTGCAAAAGCTTTACAACCTAAGCGATGAACAGCTAGAGTATCAAGCCAATGACCGCCTCACCTTTATGCAGTTTTTAGGACTGAGCTTGGTCGATGCTGTGCCGGATGCGACGACTGTCTGGTTGTTCCGTCAGCAGTTAACGGATGCAGGGCTGGTTGAAGTGCTCTTTGAGAAGTTTGAAACCTACCTCCAAAATCATGGCTACCAAGCAAAGGGAGGACAAATCCTGGATGCGACGATAATTCCAGTTCCCAAGCAGCACATTAGCAAGGAGGAGAAGATGAATTTACATTCTATTCAACTTTTCACAAAAACTTATCTCAGCGACTGACTCAATGAGTGTAGTTTGAATTTTTCGAGGTGCCCTTTAGTTTTCCTGTCACTTCTTGAGTCTCTGTAGTTTTTTATTATTCGCGATCGCAGACTTCATTTATAGCATATTTAGAGTGATTTGATATTAGTTATCACTGAATTTTGCCAAGTCGTATGAGATTGTTGATTATCACTAAAATAAGTATTATGAATCGTCCAATTAATCGTATGCGCCCAGTTCACCCAGGAGAGATTCTTCGTGAGGATTTTCTGATTCCCCTAAATATGAGTGTTGATTCCTTAGCACTGGCTCTAAATGTCCCTGCTACCCGTATTGACGAAATTGTTAAAGAGCATCGTTCAATTACTGCTGATACTGCTGAGCGTCTAGCTCGTTACTTTGGTGGCGATGCAGTATCTTGGCTAAACCTTCAAGCTATTTACGATCTCAAAACACTTTCAACACGTGATGAAATTATGAGAAAAGTTGAACCGCAACAATCTAGGAATTGAAACATGAACACTTAGTATGGAGCAACTTTATATTCGGTAAAAATGAGCTATGAGAAAGGTTGAAGTCGTCCCGCATAATCCAAAATGGCGGGAAATGTTTAAAATTGAATCTGAACTAATTGCCAATGCTCTAGGTAAAAATGTTGTTGCCATACATCATATCGGTAGTACAGCTATTCCCCACATCTATGCCAAGTCCATAATCGATCTCCTAGTTGAAGTTCAAGATATTTTTCAAGTAGATAGCCAAAACTCATCAATGGAATCTCTTGGATATGAAGTGGTGGGTGAATTTGGAATTCCTGAGCGTCGATATTTCCGTAAAAATAATCAAGAAGGTATTAGAAAATATCATGTTCATGTCTTTAATTCAGGTTCAAATCAGGTAGAACGCCATTTAGCTTTTCGAGATTACATGATTAATCATCCTGAAAATGCCCAAAAATATAGCGAATTAAAGCGTAGTTTAGCTAGAAAATATCCGACAAATATTGAGGGATATATGGATGGAAAATATGGATTTATTAAAGAAATGGATCAAAAAGCAGCACAGTGGCGTAGGCAAAAATAGTTAGATAATTAGCAATCAGCAAATCAAGACAAGAGATCGCATTAATTCGAGCTCAAGATAATAGGCCTGAATAAAAGCAATTTATTGTTTGTATATAAATGTGATTTATTGATAAAAGTTGTACAATGCCAGACTTGAGTCAAGTAAAATGATTGCACTTCATCAAAGTTCATAGCAATTCTCAGTTTCATGAGATAACAGGATAATCAAGATATATCAAGACATTTAGTTTATTTTTGGAACTCATATTATTTGAGAAAAGCTATACATTAAACGAACAATAAACTATCTAATTCCGAGCCTAGCAAATACTAGGAGGAGTAAATAAAATGTCTTTAAAAGTAGAATTATTAGAACAAAGTTTCAATTATATTAAGCCCTACGGCAATCTATTCGTTAGTAACTTGTACGAAAATCTATTCCAAGCTCATCCAGAAACCAAATCTTTATTTGTCAATACTGATCCAGAAACTAACAAAAATCAACTTTGGCATGACTTAGTTTTTGTCATGGAAAATCTTCATCAACCTAAAACACTCAAAAATATGCTTCAGGGACTAGGTGCCAGACTATTTACCTATGGAGCATTACCAGAACATTATCCTCTGATGAGGGACGCTTTATTCTCGACTTTTGAACAATTTTTAGACAGTGAATGGACTGCTGAATCTCAAAAAGCATGGGATGAAGCCTATGTTATCTATAGCGGGTTAATGCTTGATGGTGCTGAGAAAACTCGCAGGCAAATGGGTCTGATTAATCCTGTTGCTGAATTAAAAGAGAAAAAAATGGAAGCTATTGTAAGTACCGATAATTCTTTTGTTGGTGAGAAACGAGAAATTCCTTTATCAGAATCTGCAAATACTTTTGAAGAACAAGTTATTATAGTGGAAGATATCGATCCTTCCCCAGAGAACACAACTCTTGAAACTACTATGTCAGAATTAGACAAAAATATTCCCCAAAATGATCTCACGCAGGATTATGCTGATGATTCTTTAGCAGAGGATACCTCAGAGACTCCTTTGGCAGATTTATCCAAAAAGCTGAAATCGGAAACAGTCGAGCCTCATTTTACCCAAATCTTTATGCCAGAATCCCAGGCAGAATCAGCCACAACTTCAACAGCGACCGCAACCGTAGAGAAGTCAGCTGCTGGCAAAACAAATTATCAAACCGAGGTTCAGTCTAACCAATCAAAGAATGGATGGTTAATTGGTGGTGGTGTTGTCGGAGCAATTGGATTACTTTTATTAATACTTTTGTAAGCAAAGTCTGTTGGGCAGTTTTTGCCCTGGATTTTATATCTCGTTATCATAATATTAGTTTTTGGTGATGCTAGATTTCTAAATTTTTTAGCTTTTTATTATGAATAGAATGATTAGAAGAAGTATTTCTTTTTTGTCTGCGATCGCAATTATTTTTACCCTCAATTTCTCTTTTGTTAATCCTGCTTTAGCTTTTGGGTCCTCTCCTCTATCGGGATTGCTCACTCTCAAAGCTTTGGCTGAAGATTCGGTTCCTTACCCCACAGCGATCGCGAATGGCAAACCAACTCTCCTCGAATTCTATGCTGATTGGTGTACTACCTGTCAGGGAATGTCGGCGACAATCCAAAATTTAGAGGAAAAATATGGCGATCGCGTAAATTTAGTCATGTTAGACATTGACGATCCTCAATGGGATAAATTAGTTCGCAGATATCGCGTCACGGGAATTCCTCAATATACCTTTCTCGATGAATCCCAAGACACCATCGATAGTCTAGTCGGGAAAATCCCCCAATCAATTATGGAAATGTTTTTTGAGCAATTAGTAAGTTAATTGGAAGTTGAGAATTGACGAGCGACCCTGCGGATTTTCAATCCGCCAAGGAACGCCCTAAAGGACTAGCTCCGCGTCGCGCGAGAAAAGAATTGAGAATTGAGAATTGAAAATTGCTACTATTTACCTCATTTCAAACTTGGTTACCTCATCAAGAATCCAATTCTTCAGATGAGCTTTTAGCTATAGTCCAGAAGCGGAAAAAGTTAGCTGCTTCTGGTTATTTCTTGCGACAACTTCCTGTAGAGCGAGAAGTCGCCAGTCAGCAGGCGATCACGACTATTAAAAAGGTTCAACCCCAAGGCATTATTTGCTGTGGCATGGCAGAATCAAGACCAGAGCTAACTATAGAATTCTGTGCTAACTATGGCCAAGAATGTTTATCTACAACTGTGAATCTAGAAGATTTAGTTAATAATTTAGCTGCGACTTCTATTAGTCATGATGCGGGAAAGTTTGTCTGCGAAGCTTTATATTTTAATGTCTTAAACTATCTCCAAAATGCCAAACTTCAACTACCTTGTATTTTTGTTCATGTTCCAATTTTAACTTCAAAAAATACAGATATTTTAGTTCAAGATTTTGCAGCAATTATTAGCTATTTGGAAAACCTGGTATAATTTCCCAATTGTTAATCTTGAGAGAATCAGAAATTGGCTCGTTTTACCGCAATTATTCTAGGAATTTTTATTACCCTCACTAGCAGTTTTATCTATCCTGCTAATGCTCTAGCTATGCCCTCTCCTAGCATGGCAGCATTACCTTTGATCAAGAATATCTTTGCCGGGACTTCTCCCGATAACTTAGGGATTCATGATGGTCATTTGACCAATTGTCCCCCATCTCCCAATTGTGTAGTTAGTCAAGGTGGCGATGCTGAACACGCGATCGCGCCGATAATCTACCATGAAGATCTCGACACAGCTAGAGAAACTTTATTAAAAGTACTGACCGTTGTCCCCGGTACTAGTATCATAGAACAGAGTGATAACTATATCCGCACCGAATCGGAAAGTCGTATTCTCGGTTTTATTGATGATGCCGAGTTTTATTTTCCTGTAGACAACAATGTTATTGAAATTCGTTCGGCTTCTCGGTTAGGAGAATCTGATTTAGGAGTGAATCGCAGGCGCTTAGAACAAATTCGTTTTGCTCTAGAAGATCTTAATGTTTAGTTCTGGATCACAATCTTGTTTGCAATTAGTAAAGATTGTTGCAAATATTAGGCAATCTTTACTATCATTGTCAATAGCAAGAACTAACTGAGATTGACTAACATGGCTCATTATACAGCGGCTTCTCTGAAAGCAGAACTCAACTCAAAAGGCTGGCGAATGACGCCACAAAGAGAAAAAATTCTTCATGTATTCCAAAATTTGCCGAAAGGGGATCATCTTAGCGCTGAAGAATTACATCTTCTTTTAGAGAAAAGAAAAGAAGGGATCAGTCTTTCTACTATATATCGTAGTGTCAAATTAATGACCCGCATGGGCATTTTAAGAGAATTAGAATTAGCCGAAGGTCATAAACATTATGAACTAAATCAACCCTATCCCCATCATCATCACCATGTAGTTTGCATTCAATGTAATAAAACTGTTGAATTTAAAGATGATTCGATTTTGAAACATAGCCTCAAGCAATGTCAAAAAGAAGGTTTCCAGTTAATAGATTGTCAATTAACTGTCATGACCATTTGCCCAGAAGCTTTGAGAATGGGATGGCCTTCGGGATTACCTAGTGATTGGTGTTGTACTCGTACGATCTCTGAAAGCAAAAGCAAGGCTTATTAGAAGAAATTATTGGTTAACTGAGTTATTCTGGTTGAGATTCTATTTTTTGTAATTCCCACAATCCGACAAAGCCCACAAAAAAAGTATAAATGCCATAGTTTAGGGGATTTTTGTTATGAGTCTTGGCACGAGAAGCTGCGATAGCGCCTTCAATAACATGAGCAACTAAGGCAAAACTGCCTATCCATAAGAACTTATCTAGTCCATCAGGTAAGGTATAGCCTCTTATTAGTAACGATAGGTACCAGATATCTAATGCGATCGCGCCAGTAATCAGCATAGTAGATAATATTTTGATTGGATAGGATAATTTTTGAATCATATATTTAGTTTAGTTATTAATTAAGTAATTGTGGCGATTTCTGAAAATCCGATTTTACTTCCCTTTTTAAGATTACTCGTCGGTTTATTTATCGGTCAAGAGAATCTCAAGCTTCATGATACTCTTGATTGGGAACAGTTACGCGATCGCTTTAAAAAAAATGAGATTAAATATCCTGATTATTATCTCAGCCAAAATTTTCACGGCATCAAAAACGGCTATCTCAATAAAATCGCACCGGTAACATATGATGCTGTGACTAGGTTTGCCGCTCCTCCCAATGAAAGGAAACTGCGTCAAAAAGCAATATCTATTATCAATGGTCAACCACAAAGAATTCTCGATCTAGGTTGTGGCACGGGAAGCTCTACTTTGATGTTGAAAAAAGTATTTCCTAATGCAACAGTGATTGGCTTAGATTTATCACCCTACATGTTGATCATGGCAGAAAATAAGAGTAAAAAAGCCAATTTAGCGATCGACTGGCAACAGGGATTGGCAGAAGCGACAAGTTTCTCTGATAATGAATTTGACTTAATATCTGTTGCTTTTTTATTTCATGAAACTCCAGTTGCTATTTCTCGGGCAATTTTACAAGAATGCTTGCGGTTGTTAAAGCCTGGGGGACAAATAGTGATCTTGGATGGGAATCAGCAAAGATTACGTTATACTGATTGGCTAATCAAGTTATTTCGTGAACCTTATTCTAAAGTTTATGCGGCGGAAAATATTGACGATTGGCTACAAGATTTAGGATTTCAAGAAGTTCAAACTAAATATGTCGGTTGGATTTCTCAGATGACTACTGCCGCTACGGGGAAGTAATGAGTAATGAGTAATGAGTAATAAGTAATAAGTAATAAGTAATTTTTTCTATACAATTTTAAATTGTGCGATAGGCTTTCGGCGTCATGCCAGTGAATTGCCGAAACTGTTTGCTCAAATGGCTATGACTACTAAAACCACATTCGAGGGCAATATCGATAATTGCTTGGTCGGTTTTACTCAATAATTGCTTGGCTCGTTCTACTCGTTGCTGGCTCAAATATTTATGGGGAGTTGTCCCAAGAGATTGCTTGAAAAGACGACTAAAATGAAATTGACTTATGTCTAGTAGTCGAGCCAAATCAGCAAGTTTAATGTTTTGTGCCAAATGTGCATCGATATAATCTAAAACTTGTTCTAGTTGACGCGGGGGTAAACCTCCTTCGTAAATTGGTACCCGAGGTTTACTTGCTGCATGATTTCTGAGTAGATTGACGGCTAAAACGTTAGTTAGAGAATCAATATATAGTTTATTTGTTACCTGTTCTTGTTGCATCTCAGCCAGTAGCATCATCGCGATCGCTTCAATCTGAGGATTACGAATCTGACATTCGGGAATTAAGGCTAGGCAATCGCAATCGCGTTCCAGGGTTTCTCTAGCAGTATTTTGGATAAACTGAGTTTTCAGCCGCATTCGCAAGTAATGATCATCGCTATCCCAGCGAGCAAAAATTGGGATCTTGGCTGGGGTGATACACATATCTCCTTGACCATACATTCCCGTGGAAGTCTTGCCGTCTTGAATATGTAGCAAGCGCACAGGACGAGCTGCTAGGGACATGAAAATCGTATGCTCATCATCCGAATGACAAGTTCCTTCTCCCGGTGCAGGTTGAAATTGCTCTACTAAAAGATTCTCCCAGCAACCAGGTAATGGGGATAAGCTTTTCACTTCAGGCTTTTGCATAGGAGTATTTTTCATAATGCAATCTTAATAGCTTTAATACTAATTATAGAGCCGAACAAGATTCTCAAGGCAAAACAAATAACATAATCTCTTGACATCGCTTAAGGGTCTCGAAAACAGTCTAATTTCTAATAATTGCTGAAATAGAGAATTGAGATAACCTCAAAAATAACGCTCTTTAGATTATAGACTTAGCCTTGTTTCTTCAATAATTTCCACCCTAAGCTTGTCTAAATTGAACATCCGATTAAGATATTCCTGAAGCTTTTCTGCATCATGATAAGCATATGGTGTTATTTGGCAGAGAAAATCACCTTTCTCAAAACGGTAGGAAAGATCTCCATTCCTTCTCTTAAGAACTTGATGGAGATCCTGAACTTCCAAAGTCATTGCAGTTCCAAAGATAGTAACAATTAGACCTTCATCTGTAATTTCAACTGTTTGATTTTTCATCATCGGGACTAGAAAAAACAGCGAGAGACCAAATGTTACGGCAGAACCTAACAATGTTCCAAGGTTGAAGTGTTGGAATAAAAAATAAGTCAGAAAAAGGAAAGATGTCAGACATAAAGCAGTAAGGAAAAACAAAGATCTCATATGTGGGTAAAATTTCATTTTTACTTCATCCTCCAATGACTCGTCTCAAAACAAGCTTACAATATCTTGAATCGAATCTACGGAATACAATGGTGAAGGCAAATTAATTTAAGATTATGCAAAAAAACTACGACTTTTCTCAAGGTAAAAGAGGTGCTGTTGTACCTACCCCCTCTCATCAAATTAAGGTTAATCTTACCCTTGATAAAGAGATTATAGACTGGTTTCAAGCAAAGGTTAATCAATTGGAAGGAGGCGACTATCATCAATTAATTAATCATGCCTTACAAGACTATATTAAACAAGAAGAAAAGACTTTACCATCTCTATCTAATCTAGGTTAGTGCCATTATCTTGATTATATCTTCGAGTCATCCGTTAGATTTAACTTTTATTATTGCCTCTATCGCCTCTAAAGAATTTGAACTCATGTTTTTAAGAATTCCCTGAGACATTACGATCACAATTGAAAACGCGATCGCGGAGTGCGACTACAGAAGGTCTCGCGGAGCGCCAGTCTTCGGCTGATCGCAGTAGCTCAGCTAACAACAGATAACCTAAAAATATGTCATTTTGAAGATGAGCTGGGGTAGAATCTGACGATCTAGCTCAAGGATAAAGTGACATATTTAAGATGCAAGAAAATACAGAAAAAGTTTGGGATATTATCATAGTCGGTGGTGGGGTCGCTGGCCTGTCAGCAGCACATGAATTATCTAAATCTAAACAATACAAAATTCTCGTGATCGAGCGCTATGAACAACTCGGAGGGAAACTACAAAGTTGGCACGATACCAAAAGTAACCTACCTTACGAGCATGGTTATCGGTTTTATATGTCTTTTTATCAGCATTTAATTGCCAAATTAAAAGAAATTGGGATTTGGAAAAATTTTCGACAGGTCAAACCAATTCCCTTTCTCAACAAACCCAAGGCAATTAAAAACATACTGCAATCAATAATCAAGCACCCTTTAAAAAATACTCAACTTTTCATCAAAATATTACAACTGATTTCCTCTGACACCAGTCGTTATCGCAATATTCTACCGGAAGAATATTTTTTCGATCTCCAAGATCTTGCTCTACTCAAGATTGTTGAAGAAATGATCCATTATGTTTGGGCTACCGATAAGTATAGAAATTCTCTCGAAATATATCGCGAGGCAATCACAAGGTCTCTGCAAAATATGCGATGGTGGATGGCTCCAGGCCCCACACATGAAACAGTAATCGTTCCCTGGCAAGATTTTTTACAAAAAAATGGTGTTGAGTTTCTGTTACAAGAAACTATCGAAAAAGCCACAGAACAAGGGAACATCGTAGAATTGCACCTAAAAAATAAAGAGAAAAAACTGAAAACGCGAACTGTGGTGCTAGCAACAACTAACGTTGATGCTGGATTGAT
>JBCCYD010000235.1:0-9274 GCA_039190385.1 Cyanobacteria bacterium P01_F01_bin.143
CAAAACGTTACAGACAAAGGATTTTTGTTGTGCCACTCCCCATAAGAAAAAAGATCGTATTTTTATTTATTATGGAAAGAATTATTTAGAAGATGGCAATCATATTTGTGTCTATTTTAGTGAGTCTAAAATTATTACCCTGGTTGTGGAAAATGACTCACACCAAAAAACTTTTATCGCATATAATAACTACAGGCAGAATGAAACCAAAGAAATTATCAATAATATAGATTTTTTACAGAAAATGATAGATAAATAAATGATAGTTGGTTCTTCAATCAGGAGAAATCTGATAAAAATATTATCCCAAATCTATATTTTGGTCTTGTATTAGGGTATGTGTTTCCCAGGCAGAATCACTATCGGGATAATCTAGGCGATAATGTCCACCTCGGCTTTCGGTGCGAAACAAGGCACTTTTGAGAATTAGATGAGCAATATCTATTAGATTTAGAGTTTCAGTATAAAGTCTTAACTTTTCTTCGGTATCGGTCGAGTCAAATTGAATTTTTTCCGTGGGAGATAATTTTAAAATATATTTACTCCAGTTAAGAGCAATCAATTCTTGCCGCCAAGCTTGAATTTGCGCGATCGCGTTGGCCATAACTTCCTGACTACGACAAATCCCGGCACTTTTCCAGACTAGTTGGGGTAATGCTTCGCGAATCTGCTCAACAATCTTGATCTCAAAATCAGTTTTCTTAATGGTTATTAATTGAGTTGGTACTTGAGTAACAGGCGATGCAATCTGCAACTGAGACAATTGTCCCGCATAGACAATACATTCGAGTAAGGAATTGCTAGCTAAGCGATTAGCGCCGTGAACTCCTGTACTAGCCGTTTCTCCTACTGCGTATAAACCTTTGATAGAAGTCTTATTATTTATCTCAACCGCGATGCCGCCCATCCAATAATGTGCTGCAGGGGCAACGGGTATTGGTTCATTAAACAGATCTACGCCCCATTTTTGACAGAAACGAATGATATTGGGGAAACGATAACGAATTTTGGCTTCTGGAATTACGCTCAAATCCAAATAAACATTGGAGTCTCCAGTTTTTTGTAAATGAGTAAAAATCGCTCTGCTTACCACGTCTCGCGGAGCTAATTCGCCATCGGGATGATAGTCAAAAGCAAAACGTTTCCCTACTTTATCAACAAGATGAGCTCCTTCTCCCCTGACAGCTTCGCTAATTAAAAATCTTGGTGCCCCAGTTTTAGTCAGAGCTGTAGGATGAAACTGAACAAATTCCGCGTCACGTATTTTTGCGCCACTGCGCCAGGCGATCGCGACCCCATCTCCCGTGCTCACTTTCGGATTTGTCGTTTGGGAAAAAACCTGCCCGCCGCCGCCGGTTGCTAAAATCACGGCATTTGAAGCAATCCAGGTAATTTGATTTTCGTGGAGAAGACTAATGCCCCGACAAACTCCCCCCTCAAGCCATAAATTCAGAGCGAAGGCTTGGGATAAGACAGAAATATTAGAGCGTTGTAAAACTTGTTTCCTGAGAATGCTCACGATCGCTCGGCCTGTGGTATCCGCTGCATGAAGTACCCGAGGACGAGAATGGGCAGCTTCTAGAGTCATGGACAATTGCTCGTTTTTGCGGTCAAAAGCAACTCCCATTTCGACTAAAGATTGAATCGAACTAGCACCATGTTCTACGAGAAACTGTACCGCTTTGCGATCGCACAAACCAGCGCCAGCTTTTAAAGTGTCCTCTAAATGCAATTTGGGAGAATCTTCGGCATTAATTGCCGCCGCAATCCCACCTTGTGCCCAATCACTAGCTCCTGTTTTCAGTTTCGCTTTCGTTATTAAACCCACACGATAATGAGAAGGTAAACATAAAGCAGAATATAGTCCCGCAGCGCCAGAACCTATTACCACCACATCAAAATTAGAGTTATCTTTCTCTTGATCCATACTATGTGCGAACTTCAATTTTTAAATTATAGTTCTTTACAAGCTGTCGATAAATAAGAAAAAATCTGGGAACTATAAAAGAAGAAGAATTGTTGAAAATTAATATGCAATCAAATTTAGAATCCCATTTAATAGAAGAGAAATATCTTGAGTTAAGAAAATATCCCCGACTAGATATAGATTTAGGAACTTTAATTGAATTTGATCTCCAAGATGAAGATCAACAATTCTTAGATAAGGCTTTAGTTGTAGATGCTTCCTTTGGCGGCTGTGGCATAATCACAGTTAGTAAAGATGCCACGCCACTCCAAGTAAATTCTATATGTTATGTAAGGGTTCCTGAGCAAAGTCCTATTGTTATTACAACCAAAATTATTTGGGTCAGGGAAACAGAAAATAATGTTTTTCGGCTGGGACTCGAATATGTTTAATTTTGCTAATTGCTAATTGCTAGTTGTTTACTCTCGCTTACAGATAGGTTGGGCAATACGGATTTAGCCTTTTAAGCCCTTTTATTTCAATCCCTTTTGGAGTTTTTATAAATTCTACCTTATGGGCATTATGGTGATGCGATCGCTTGCTCTAATCAATTTTCCTCACACAGATGAAATGCGATCTCGATTATTTGTACCTAACAAACAAAATCATGATTCTTTAATGCGATCGCATGATCAAAAATTTAGATAATAGGTGAATCTAGCAATCGAGAAAATTCTTTGGTAACCAACCCATAACATTCGCAGACAATTTTTTCTAATTTTTCTGGAGAAATAATACGAATAAAACCACGTTTATAGTAAATAATATTTTCTTTTTGAAATCTACCAGCAATTTCAGTTACTACTGTTCGACGAACCCCTAACATCTGGGAAATAAATTCTTGAGTTAACTGAAATTCATCCTTTTGTAAACTATCACGTACCATTAGCAACCAACGAGCAAATCTCTGCTCAAGGTTATGATGACGATTGCAAGCAGCAGTTTGACCTAATTGAATGATACGAGCTTGAACATAGCGCATTAATAGCGTTTTTAGTTCTGTACTAAGAATCAACTCTTTTCGCAGTCTTTCAGAAGCAATTCGCAAGCCGTCTCCTCCTACTTGAACGATAGCCGTCGAGTTTGTATAGCTAGTACCTAATATAATTGGTAATCCTACCATACCTTCATTACCAATGACTCCAATTTCTGTTGTAGAACCATTTTCCATGATTGCCACGGTAGATATCATTGCACAACAAGGGAAATAAGCGTATTTATAATCTTCTCCCGCCCCATAAATAGTTTTGTGCTGAGGAAGATCCACAGACTCTAGGTGGGTATATAAACGCTTATATATATCTAAAGGAAAGGAAGCTAATAATCTATTGATTGGTTCGCTTGAGTTAAATGATGACAATTGATTTATCTCGCTAATTGAACAATAGCAATCTAAAATGTCTGTTTCTAAGTCTATTCTTTAATAACTAGTAGAATAAAAACATGAGGTCTAAAATAAATTGCATTTTGTTCAATATATTAAGTAATGTAACGGAAGTCTGTTCGCTAACAGACATAGTGTCAAGAATTGTAACAGAAACTTGCTTTTTAGTAAAAATAGTGTTGATAATTGTAACATCAATATACTAGCAAGCAAACAAAAATTATATGATTAGAAGTTTTGTAGTCTGGTAAGTATTTTTTTCCCAAACTTCACGGTTTATAATCTTCATTTCTTGTCGATTATATTAACTATTGTTTCGGCTTGATTTTAAGTTTTGGGAGAATTTGAAAGTTATCAACCATGATCTAGATTTACCCAGCCAAACAATTTTGGGTCAAAATTATGATCGAAAATAGTATGTTGATCGTAATAAACTCTATAGGGATAATCTAAAGGTAGCTTTGTATTTGTTAAATCAGCTCCTGAGAAATTCACTTGAGCTAAATAAGCTAATTGAAAGTTAACTTCATGTAAAATAGCAAATTTAAAGTTAGCTTTTGCTAGATGAGCTTCTTGAAAATTTGCTCTAGTTAAGAAAGATCTTGTAAGATTCGCTTCTGTTAAGATTGCTTTGGTAAGGTTTGCCATACTTAAATTAACTTGAATCAAATTAGAAAAACTCAGATTTGCTTTACTTAAGTCGGCTTTGCTGAGATTTGAACCATTCAATGTAATATTCTTTAAGCTGATTCCTGATAGAGGTGCTTTACTAAGATCAATTCTCGAAAAGTTTTTGTCTCCCTTGAAGTATTTTTTAAGGACATCATGAGTTTTCGTGAAAGAAATATTATTAGGATTATAAATATTAAAAATGTGAGAAAGAAAAAAATCAACTGTTATTTGTTTAAGTAAACCTTCCTTCACTGCTAAATGATGAAATTTAACCTTGTCATTATCTAATTTTTGCGACCTGACGATAGCATTAATTTGTATAGTATCTAATAATCCAGATTCGTGGAAATAATATATTAGTGGCTGTTTTGTTTTTTCCTCAAGAATTTTGCTCCATCTTTCAGCAAAAAAATCGACTGTTTCTTGCTTGATCCAATTATGTAAAACTAAAATTTCACCAATTCTTAAGCCACTCTGTTTTTGTTCTTCTAGCGCTAATTCAATCTGATAAACAGTTACTAATCCAGCTTCAATAAGAATTTGTCCTAATGGCTTTTTAGCACAAGAGCTAGAATTGCTAGACCTGTAATTTCCCATTTTATTGTTGAGTTTGAAAATTAGAAATTTACATATATTATTTGATATGTCTGTACGCTAACAGACATAGTTAATTTTTCTCGGCTGAACTAAGATTAACGCTTGTAATTCTTATTCTTTGTGCAATAAGGGACTTGCAGTTTAATAATTTACTAATAATTTGGTTTATTATTCGAGAAATCGATTGTATGGCTAGTATTCACGAATTGGTAATTTTTATTCTTTGAATAACGAGATATGGTCGTTCTATACGCGATCATGCAGTGTCTCGCTTTGCAAGATTGTGAATTCTGAAAGCCCCATTATTTCGTTAGTGATCACTGATTTTTGCCAAGTCGTGTTATTAGATTATTAATTTAGTTTGATTAACCCAAGATTAAACATTGAATAATTATTACTTAACCCATTAACAATTAAAGAAAAAATAATTATTTAGCAAATTTTGTCACAGCAATAGATTACAGCAATTCGTCATTTTTAATCTCCTTAACCTGCGATCTAAATTGTGGTTGATTGTCATACAATAACCCTCTGTTGGAATAAATTATAGAAAATATCTTACGATTTCAAATCTTAGGTAATTGTGCATTAGAACTAATCAATCCAACATCATTAACAACAAAATTGCAGGAGAATTAACAATTCATGGCTCTAGATACTCTCAATGTCATAGGCAGATATCAAGTAGAACTTCCCGACGGAGAAGAAGGCGGTGCCGAAATTGCTGCCTATGATCCAGGTAGTCAAAGCTTATTTGTCGTTAATGCTTTTGCCAACGCGATCGACATTCTTAGCTTAGCCGACCCCACGAATCCTACCTTAGTTTCCTCTATTGATCTAAATCCCATTGGTGCTGGAATTAATAGCGTTGCCGTCAATAATGGCATTGTCGCAGCTGCTGTAGCCAGCGATCCCGAACAAGATCCAGGCGTTGTCGCTTTTTTTGATGTGACGGGAAACCTCCTCGGACAAGTAACCGTTGGTGCTTTACCGGATATGTTGACCTTCACCCCCGATGGCACCAGAGTCCTTGTCGCCAATGAAGGAGAACCAGACGGTGATAATGATCCAGTCGGTTCGGTCAGCATCATTGATCTCTCCGGAGGAGTCGCCAACGCCACAGTTACCACCGCAGGATTTGAAGCCTTTGATGGTTTGTCCCAACAATTGCGTGAGCAAGGCGTGCGAATTTTCCCCGATAAAACCCTAGCCGAAGACGCTGAGCCAGAATTTATTACCGTTAGTGCTGATAGCAGTACCGCTTACATTAATTTACAAGAAAATAATACCGTAGCAGTATTAGATATTGCCGCGGGAGAAATTACTGAAATTCAGCCTCTGGGAACCAAAAACTATAGTCCAGGGACACCGGAGTTGACTCAATATCCTTGGGACTTGAGCGGCGAAGTTTTAGGCACAACCCCCGCAGGACAAGAAATCTTATTAGGAGGGCTTTCCGGTCTCTTTTATGAGGGCACCACAGAAGATGGTCAATTACAATTTATTGCCACACCCGATCGCGGCCCCAATGGAGACCCAACGGATGTAGATGGTGATGGACAAAATGAACGCCCTTTTCCCTTACCCGATTATCAAGCCAGATTAGTTCGCTTTACTCTCGATCGCGAAACTAGCGAATTTACCATTACTGAACAAATTAATTTATTCCGTGCCGATGGCGTCACACCCATTACTGGCTTACCCAATCTCCAGGCAGAAGAACCAGGTTCGGCCTATACAGACGAAGAACCAGTAGATCTTAATGGCAATCCTTTGGCTAATGATCCCTTTGGTGCCGATATGGAATCTATTGTGGTCGCTCCCGATGGTACTTTCTGGATGTCTGATGAATATCGCCCAGCAATTTATCACTTCACAGCAGAAGGAATTTTAATTGATCGCTTCATTCCCATTGGCACAGCAGCGGCGGCGGGAACAGATGCGGGCGCTTTTGGCACAGAAACAATCCCGGAAGTCTATGCTCAACGTCGTGCTAATCGCGGTTTTGAAGGCATGGCACTCAATACTGATAATGGTTTACTTTATGCTTTTATCCAAAGTCCCATTGATAATCCTGATCTTACTAACGCTGAAGCTAGTGAACAGGGCTTAAGAAGCGATCAGAATTCTCGGGATTCCCAAGTTCTCAGAATATTAGAATTTGATCCTGCCACAGGACAACCCACAGGAGAATATGTTTATTTCCTCGAAGGTTCGGCCGGAGTTGATAAAATCGGGGATGCGGTTTATGTCGGCGATGGTAAATTCCAAGTTATAGAAAGAGATTCGGGAACTGATACCGACTCGAAGAAATTTATTTTTGAAGTTGATCTAATTGGTGCAACTAATATTTTAGGTACCGAATTAGCCAATGCTACCGATGAGAATGCTTTAGAAGGGCAAACTGCGGATCAGCTGTTGGCATTAGGAGTTAATGCCGTTAACAAAACCAAAATTCTGAATTTGCCGTCGATTGGTTATTTGGCAGGAGATAAGCCAGAAGGATTAGCGCTATTAGATGATGGCTCTTTAGCCGTAATTAATGATAATGACTTTGGTTTATTGGATGAAGATATTCCCGTCGATGGTTCGGTTCCCTTTAATCCCGACCCGACTCAAACTGTGTTGGGGATTATTGAATTTGATCCTCTGGTTTTGGATGTTAGTGATGATGACGGAACGATTAATTTACAAAATTATCCGATTTTTGGCTTGTTTCAACCTGATGCGATCGCGAGTTATGAGGTTGATGGTAAGACTTTCTATGTCACAGCCAATGAAGGTGATGCCAGAGATGAGGATGTGCGGATTGCTGATATTACCCTTGATCCGACAGTGTTTCCTAATGCAGCAGAATTACAAGATGATGCAGTTTTAGGTCGTTTAGAGATTTCTGCGATCGACGGCGATCTTGATGGGGATGGTGATTATGACCAATTATTTGCCTATGGTGGTCGCTCATTTACAATTTGGGATAGTCGCGGCAATTTGGTTTTTGATAGTGGAGATGATTTTGCAACTATTACTAGTCAATTAATTCCTGAGCTATTTAATTCCCAAGGAACTCTTGATTCTTTTGATTCACGCAGTGATACCAAAGGAATTGAACCAGAGGGTGTTGTCATTGGGGAAATTGATGATATTCCCTATGCATTTATTGGTTTAGAAAGAATTGGCGGAGTAATGATTTATGATATTTCCGATCCAACTGACGCCGAATTTGTTGATTATGTGAATCCTCTTGATGAGAATGGTGACGCGATCGACATTGCACCCGAAGGTTTAGCCTTTATTGCAGCGGAGGATAGTCCTAATGGTAAACCTCTGTTGGTGATTGCCAATGAGGTCAGTAATACAACTACGATTTACCAGGCAGTTGTTGATGATTTTGATACTGATATTTTCCGTTTTCGTAGCGAGATTGATGGTCAATCATCTTACCTATATGCGGGTGGAGCCGAGGCTGAGTCTATTCGTACTGATTTTGCAGATAGTTTTACAGAAGAAGGTTTTGCTTTCACCGTATCGTCCGAACCCCAAGATGACTTGATTGATTTATATCGTTTCCGCAGTGAGCAAGGAACTTATCTTTATGTCGGAGAAGCTGAGCGCAATAGCATTAACAGCGATCCTAATTTATCGGCAGTCTTTACTGAAGAGGGTCGAGCATTTTCGGTTTATGGTGCTGGAGCAGGGGAAGCTACAGAGTTTACTCGTTTCCAAAATCTTAATAGTCCCAATAGTTATCTTTATGCGGCTGGTGCTGAAGCTGATTCAATTCGTAGTGATTTTGCTGGTACTTTTGTGGATGAAGGAGCTGCTTTTGAAGTTGAAATTTAAAAGTTTAAACAGCTAATTATAGATTAAGGGAATATTTCATATTACGAATAGAATATTCCCTTAATTAGCTTGACGAGCAGAAGCCCCGCGCTCTATCGGTTGCGATGAGCATCCTTAAGGATACCGCTTCGCATATCGGGATGAATGCGAGTGCTCAACTATTTATGTTAAAATCAACCACAGCGATTTGAACAACAGTAAAAATGCTGTACAACTATCAATATCGATTAAAACCCACTACGGAGCAGAAGCTGGTATTGAATAACTGGCTGAGGATTTGTCGATATTGGTACAACCGTCAACTAGGAGAAAGATTTGACTGGTGGCAACAAAATCGCAACTACATTGATCAATGTCCTCTAATTTGCCATTTACCACAACTTAAAGATAAGCCAGATTACTACAATCAGAAGAAACAATTACCAATTCTCAAACAAAATCGCATAAAAGTAGTTTGGAGTGGAGAATCCTTAGATCTCAGTTCAGTACCATCTCAAACTTTACAAGAAGTCTGTAAGAGAGTAGAACTAGCATTCAAACGTTATATCTCAAGAGATAGCAAGCAGAAACGTAGCGGCAAGCCTCGATTCAAAAGTACATCTCGTTTCAGGTCAATGGTGTTTGAAGGGGCAAAATTAGATTCTTGTTCTGTGGGGGGTAAATGGCTTTATTTAAATCTGCCTAAGATAGGAATAATCAAAATAAGATATCATCGACCATTGCCCGATGGCGCAATTCTAAAGTCAGTACAAGTAATCAAAAAAGCTGATGGCTGGTATATAAATCTGAGATTAAAGGATGATACCATTCCTGAG
>JBCCYD010000236.1:0-9217 GCA_039190385.1 Cyanobacteria bacterium P01_F01_bin.143
AATTGAACCCTAAATATTGATAAAAAATAAGGGTTTTTCGTACATCATTAATAAACCTTCAGCTTATTCCCATCCAGTATATTCCACAGCAAAAAAATGACAAGAGAGAAAACACTGTTGTTTCCTCATGCTCTTTACTGATGTTGCGGGGTGTAAGTAATGATTAATAAGTGATTAAGAATCGATTTTGCCAATTATCCTACTAGACAATAAGTAAAGCTAATTGCTAATGAACTATTGCTTGTAGCCCAGAAGAAAGCAGTTTTAATTATTTTGAGCTAGTTTGGGAGTTTTGCCTTTTAGTCCTGTCATTAATTTCAAAGCAAATATTTTTAATGGTCGAATATTACTCATCAGCCATAAACCTAAACGACGAACCAGAACTATTGGGAGCCAATTATTAGAAAAGAAGCGATCTAGAAAGTCAGTAAATCCTAAAATAGCCAGGTTCTCTTGTTTGCGCCAAGTTTCATATTCTTTGAGCACTGACAAACTACCGATATCTTGACCTTGATTATGAGCAGTGATTAAGATTTGAGCCAGACTTGCCGCGTCGCGAATTCCTAAGTTGAGACCTTGTCCACCAACGGGATGACAACAATGGGCAGCATCACCAATGAGGGCTAATCTCGATTGGACATAGCGATCGCATTGCATTAATTGCACAGGGAAAATAACGCGATCGCTTATTAAAGTCAAATCACCTAAAGATCCTTGAGTATAATGCCCCAACTCTTTGAGAAATTCTGCTTCGTCCAAAGCTTGCAATTTTTTCGCTCGCGCGTGAGGATTTGTCCAGACAATTTGACAACGATTTCCTGGCAAGGGTAAAACTCCCATTGGCCCTGTGGCCCAAAATCTTTCAAAAGCTGTTTCATTCTGCACGGCTGTATGTTTAATCGTAAAAGCAACGCAAGATTGCCAATATTTCCAACCACGAGTTGTGATTTTCGCCAAAGAACGGATATGAGAGCGAGCACCATCAGCACCAACAACTAACTTTGCCTGAACAACATGTTCTTTTTCTGGCAGTTTCACTGTTACTTGTGCCATGTCTTCTTGATAGGTAACATTGGTTACTTCTCCAGGGCATAACCAGTTGAGATGAGACGCATCAGCAACATATTTTTGCAGAGCAGTCAAGACAACATTATGCTGGGCAACATAACCAAGATAATCGGTTTGCAAATCTGCGGGTTCAAACTTAACTGTTTGGGAAAAATCACTATCAGACAGTCTAATGCGTCTATATTTGCCAATATGGGGAATTATATTTTTCCAGACGCCAATTCCCTGGTAAATTCGACTTGAAAGGAGAGAAAAAGCATAGGCTTGAGTTCGAGCTGCGGCAACTTCTAAGGGTTTGGCTTCAATGATGATGACCTTTAGTCCCGAGTTTTTCAAAATAGCAGCCAAAGTAAGACCAACAATTCCTCCACCTGCGATCGCAATATCATAATGGGGAATGGCTTGATTATTTTGAGCTTCTGATGTCATGCTTTTATTAAGAGTTTTTAAGCAAAAGTTAAAAATTTATCTGATATGCATTTAATTGTGACACAGAACCAGGCTCTAAAGCTTTAAGCTAGTTTTAGTAATTTTACTACTAACTATTTAGCTGAGAGATATTTACTGCATAAACTCAACATAAGCTTCTTCAACAATATCGGCTGTTACTTCTTCTAATTTTGCTAAATGGGCAAGTTCTTCGACTCTTTGGCGAGCTTGACTACGGACAAAGAAAGGAATTCCGTTGAGTTTAATCTGGGCATCCTGAGTCCAAAACAAATGATTATTAAAAGCTAATTTACTGACAGGCATTCTTTTGCTCCCGCGATTGAGAAGTTTATTAAAATGGAAAATTATTTAAATATTTATTAGTTATGGGTACTATTTTATAACTAAGATAGTAAGTAGCTAGATTTCCTAACTATTAATAAATATTTGAATATTGATTAATTCTCAATCAGGCCGAAACGATAACCTTTGCCATAAACAGTGTTAATTAAGGTTGGTTGATTTTTAATTTCTATCTTGCGACGAAGTAAACGCATTAATGCAGCTAAGACATTGCTGCTTGGTTGATCTTCGTTTTTCCACAAGTAATTGTAAATTTCTTCGTGGGTTAGTAGTTGACCTGGATGGGACATTAAAAAGGTTAACAGCTCAAATTCTTTTGATGAGAGATTAATGATTTTACCCCCACGATAGGCAGATTGATTTTCGAGATCTAATTCTAAATCGGCAAATTTTAGTCTATTTTGGGTTGGGTGAGGCACTCGTCGCAATAAGGCTCGAACCCTAGCGAGTAGTTCTCTTAATTCAAAAGGCTTAACAATATAGTCGTCTGCACCAGCATCTAGACCTAAAACACGATCATCAATGGTATCTTTAGCCGTTAGGAAAAGGACGGGAGTAGTTAAAGAGCGATCGCGAACTTCCTGGCAAATTTCTAAGCCAGATTTTTCGGGTAACATCCAATCTAGAATTAACAAATCATAATTATTTTTTTTCGCTAACTCGCTGCCATCTTGACCGTTATTGGCAAGATCAACTTGATATCCTTCATGGGTAAGTACCTTCTTCAGCGGATCTGTTAATTCAGTTTCATCATCTACTAATAGTATTTTCATTAGCTTAGTACTTATAGCGAGTTGCAAAGAGAGTTTAAAGCTGACAAATTTTGGTAATAGCTTCTGCCCAACCTTGAATGCCTGGAGAATTAGTTGTTTGCCACTCTTTATTATCTAAGCTGGGGCTTGTTTCTGTTGTATTAATAATAACTACAGCAGTATCCATTTTTTCTAACATTTCCCCATCTTGAGAACTCGTTCCTAAACCTAGGGTGATAATTGGCTCTTCAATAGTTTTAGGTTGGTAATTATCGATTAACCATTGCACTGCTTTTCCTTGACTGACATTAATGCCGAGGATCATGAAGTTAAAGCGATCGCCACCAAAGCTACCAGATAAAATTTTAAATCCAAATTCAGCTGCGGTATTATTCAGCTCACTCGTATCAATATCTTGCGGGGTAATAAAAGGCTCGCTAAATTCTCTAGTTTTAGCTTTTTTTGCTGCCTTTTTAGATATTCCTATCAGAGATTGAATTTTTGTATCTTCAAAATCACCGAATCCCTTGAGGTTAGGAATTTTGAGTGTAGATTGAATAATTTTTAAACCCGCCCTGGCCTCGATGTAGTTGCAACCAAAAGTTTTGACATAATAGTCTGACTCTAGAGTTGCCTCTGCGGTTTTCCAAGAGCGATCGCTTTGAGGAATAAAAATTGCACTACTATTTTCCACAATGAAAGGATCACTTAAACCTAATGTGGTCCTCAGATCTTCAACTTCGGCACGAGTTTTACTAGTTACGAGAATTAGAGGAATACCTTTGGTTTTCAATTTCTCAATCACAGGTAAAGCGAGTTTATAATCATTATCTTGATTTATTAAACAGCTATCAAGGTTGGTAAAAACAATCATCATCTTTTGCTTTAACCTCATATATTTTTAGTAGTGTATCTCGCTATCTAGGAAAACAAAAATTAGAATTATCGATAAAACATTTGCGTAGAGACGTAGCATGCTACGTCTCTACCGCCGAATTTACATCAAATAGCTAGAAATTGGGACTGATTTGGTATTGGATGATGTAGGCAAGCAAAAATATAATCTTAATCATGGGCGATCAGGAGAATTAGTCGCGATCGCGACTAAAGTAATAGTTAATTTTTCCTGACCAAATTACTTAGTGTTATAATTCATGAGTTTTAAGCGCATATTCTCAAATCTTTAAAAAATGAAAACTTTAAAAGTTATTATTATCGGTGGAGGTATTGGAGGATTAAGCTGCGCTCGCGCTTGTCTGGATGCAGGATTTGAGGTTGAACTCTATGAAAAGCGTTCTCTTGGGCAGATGCTGTCAGGTCCTGGAGGAATTCTAATTCAAAAAAATGCCATGCGTGTTTACGAATTGTTAGGTCAAGGAGTTATTAAAAACAAACTCTATGAAAAAGGGGGCAGTATCCTCAAAGGTGGTTTCTTTAATACAAATTTTATTCCTCTCTACATTAATTCCCCAAAATTTGCTAGTGAAGATGATTTGGGTGTAGGGATTCTTCGCCCGCAACTTCAAAAAATTCTCTACAATACGCTACCTGAAGGAACCGTTATAACTAACGCTAATTTTACTGAATTTGCAGAAACAACAGACGGAATTGAAGTGCGTTTCGATAATGGACAAACCACAACTGGAGACTTGCTGGTAGGAGCCGATGGACTTTATTCCAAGGTAAGAGCGAAAATTCAAGGAAAAGCCAAGTTAGAAGACCCAATTTACAGTGGTATGACTTGTTGGCGTGGTTCATTCTGGGCTAAAAATTTACCTTTAGATCCTCAATATAGTTGGGCAGAAGTTTGGGGACGGGGAAATCGCTTTGGTTACTTCGATGTTGGAGAAGGGCTATTTGCTTTTTATGGGTTTCAAAACACCGCATTAGGAGGCAATGATCATGAGGTGGGAGGGCCTAAACAAGCTCTGCTGTCTTTGTTTGCTGATTATGCTCAACCTATCCCTGCCATTATTGAATCTTTAGATGAGACCAGAATTTATCGAGATGACATCATGGATAGATCTCCTTTGGATGATCAATGGGGGCAAGGTAGAGTTACTTTAATTGGCGATGCCGCTCATCCTGTACAACCAAATATTGGTCAAGGTGGTTGTATGGCGATCGAAGATGGCTATGAATTAACTAAGTTTTTGATCAAATCGCAAAATCAAGAAGTTACTACCTCTTTACGTCAATTTGAACAAAATCGTTCTCAAAGAGTGAAAAAAGTTTTCACCACATCTCGACAAATCGGAAAATTGGGGCAAACAGATACAGTGTTTGGTTGTGGGCTACGAAATTGGATTTATCGACTGACTCCCACTTGGTTAGGTGATTTGCAGTTTAAATGGCTATTTGACTATCAACCAAACGCATAAGCTCTTCAATTTTTCTTATAATTTAACGACGTGACCAATAGAGAGAATCAGGCCAGCGAGTTTCACTGCGATAAAATTGCGATCGCATTGTTGCATAATTAGAATAAGCCAAATGCATTTGCTGGGCATAGATTTCTAAAGCTTCGCGATCGCCATCAAGATAAGCAGCAATAGCTTGAGCTGCATCTCGACCACTCACCATAGCCATCGTTAAACCATGAGAAGAAAGAGGATCATAACTCATCGCAGCATCACCGATCGCTAACCAATTCTCACCATAGAAGCTTGACAATCTGCTACTGTTGGCCGGGACCAAGAATGGTTTTTCAGAAGATAAGATATAGCGATCGCTAACTCGTTCCGCAGTATAAAAAGTCTGTTTCATCAATTCATGCCAACCAGTTGGTTCCAAGATAGCTTGACGCTGATGTAGATCAATATCGGTCATAAAAGCAGTTACCAGAGCGCGATCGGGTAGTAGAGCCGAATACCACCAACCATCTCTCACAGCTTCGACCAAACTACTCGTATCTTCCAAAGGCAAATCCTTGGCAGTCAAGAAAGCGACCAAGGCAACTTGGCGATCGTCATGTAATCTTTTAACTCCTTGGCGTCTTGCCCAAAAATGATTGCGGCCAGTGGCATCAACCACAAATCTAGCGCTGATTGTCGTACCCTGAGCTATCTGTACTTGCCATGAGTCCTCAACCTTAGCAACATCAACTATTGAGGAATTATTGATCAGCTCCACACCCAGTTCCATTGACCGTTCCCGCAATCTTTGCTCAAACAAACAACGATCAATATGCCAAGCATGACCTAAAGGATGATTAATAAAATCGTAGTAATCAAGTTGTGGTTTGCCCCAACTAGACTTATTGCCATAGCAGGGCAAATGACCATCTGCAAGAAAAACATCCCAAACACCCAATTGTTTTAAGATGGAATTAGCAAAAGGAGATAAACTTTCACCAATCTTATATTTCCCTTTGAACTCTCGATTCAGAACTACAACCTTAAAGCCCAATTGAGCGAGAAAAATTGCCGTTGTCGTTCCAGCAGGGCCAGATCCGATTATCAATAGGTCATAACTACGTAACATATTCAACGACAAGTTGGCGGCTCTGGTGAGCCATCACGGATTACTACATCATTTTCATCTACATGTTTAATATCATGGCGACCTGTTTCCACCCAGACTTTTTCGGGAAATAAAGTCTGATCTTTAGGCCCTGGTTTTCGTACCACAATACCGATGTCGTGCCATTTATGAATAAATACTTTCCTACCATTAGTTCTAGGAGGGTAACTAATTGATTTAGGAGGATAGCTGCTAGTATAAATGATGTCTCGAAGCCATTTAAGTCGATTTCTCAGGCTAAAGGCTTGTTCCTTGGCTTCTGTGGTAGCATCGGCAGAGATCAAAACATTGTAGTCATCTTCGGTCATCACGTCGTTGGGCACACGAGCCGGCCAAAAAGTAGGAAGATATTCCCCAGTTAAAGTATTATAAGCTGAGAGACAACTTGAGGTATCAGTTTGCCAAGGACAGGCCATCCAGCGGGTAATATCTCCTGGGGCACTGCCGTCTAAGGGGCCATCTTCTGCTAAAGCAATGGAAGAAGTTAGCTGATCGCCCCAATCATCATCATTTTCGGTACGTCGTTTAATGCGGAATGGTTCTTTGTACAACATGGGCTGTCGCATCGGCCAAGTGAATTCACAACCAGGGTGAAAAGGACCACCTGTAGTTTCTTCGAGGGCAGCAAAAGTAAGATTATGCGCTCGCTCACTAGCAGACATTTCTGCCCAAGATTTGGTCTGAGGAGGTTCCCCAACAACAAATTCACCCTTGGCCCATTTAGCTAAACAATCGTATTGGAAAGGTAAAATAGCCATCCACTCGCGAGGATCTTGGCTTTGCAAATTAAAGCTGACAGCATCACCATAAACGGGAAGAATATCATTTCCTTCCATTACTTCGTAGTTGGGATTCCGAAATCGGTTAAACACGGCCTGTCGTAATGGTCGATGGTGATCACTGGCATCGCTAAGTCTTTTAACTAGTTCTAGATGGGTATAATCACTGGTACTACCCCAACCAAAGTCACGAGCTAGACCTGCATTGACCCATTGATTAGTATTGAGGCGTTTTAGAATGGGGTAAATATGTTCGTAGAAGTTAACAGTTTTGGGCTGATATTTATCTGGTTCTAGGTCGATCGCGACTTGGTAAAGTAGGTCATAACCGGTGACAAATGCCGGAATGCCAGGAGCATAATTGGGTGGACCCACCACAATCCAAGCTCCTTTGGCTTGATAAGATTGACCATTAATTGTAATGCTGGCATCCACTGGGCCATCGGATGTATCGTCATGCCAACCGGGGTTATTCCCAAATCCGACTACGGGTGCATTGGGCGGATGGGATTCGGTTTTTCCTTTGCCTCCGAGAAAAATTAGGTTGCCTTGCTCATCGGTTCTTAGTTCCCCCAGATAAACAGTCTTGTCAAAAAAGGTTCCTGTATTGAAGGCATATTGAGGTTTTTTCCCGTCATGATTTTCGTTGCAACCACTAATAACTCTTTGTCCTGGATCAATTACTAGTTGATTGCGTTGGGCATCTTTGATATTGGCATTACGGCGAATACTGGCAGTAGCAGAAACTCCATTAATTTCTCCTTTAGAGGCCGGAATGTCGAAAGCCTGATCGAAGCGATACCAAGCGGCTTTTTTATTAGCGATATGGACTTTCCAAGAGATTTTGCCATCATCAGCATTGGCTGCGGTGAGTTCTCGGATGACTTCTCCATTTTTGTTTAAGCCAAAGAGTCGGAATTTGGCTGCTTGGCGTTTAATTCTTCCTTGTTCGTCTCTGAAATCACCGGGATCTTCGGGATGCGCTCCAGCAATTTCTGGGCCAAAGAAATATTCATGAGGACTATTGCCAACTCGTGCAATCCCAATGGCAGGATAGATGGCAACAGTTGCTATTTGTGTTAAATCGCTCATTATTATTTTTTCCTAGTTTGTTAAACGCAAGTTCGACAAAACCTGGTGTTAAAGCAAGGAGAGCGCGGAAATAATTTATTGGTATATCGAAACTCACGTTGCTTTACATTATTAGTCGCGCTGATCACGGCGAATAACATTTTTGAGAATTCTTAATATGTTTTCGGGTGTTTCTAATTAATTCACGGTGTTACCAATGATCAGAGATTGTAATCTTCTGATTCTAGTAATAGCGCGATCGCGTTGCCCATAGTCGCTGTACCTACTTTCTTGGCATAGCGATCCAATCTCCGCCAAGTCTCTTCATCAACTCGGACGTACCATTCAATGCCTGAGCCTGGGGTGTAATTTGGGCCTTCAATGGGCTGGGAAACTTTGCCATTTTTATCGACTATTCTTTGGATTTCCAAGTCTTTGAGCTCTATTTGTTGGCTTTGTTTTTGGTTCTTCATTTCCACGATCTCGCTCCTGTTATTGGTTATTTGGGTAATTATTCCTAATTGTTGCGGGAATAAAGGATGTTTTTTACAAATTCTAACTTCTTGCCCGATTCTGGGGTTTTCCAGGGGAACAAATCTTATTCTATTGTTCTTTCTGCAACTATGGTTCTCACTTGCAGTTAATTGAGCTTGATTCTTGAGTTGGTTCACAACTTCTTGAACCATCTTTGCGGTTGGCACACCTTGAGCTTTTTCTACTGCTTTGCTCCAGGCTTTTCTTTGTAATTCAGCGCTAGGTAAAGATTTGAGCGGTCTTACCTGACTTTCTTTTGTGGGAAAAATTGATAGTACTTCTGTACTGTTTTGTCCCCAATTGGGGACATTTTTGGAAATGTTGTCCACAATTTCTACAGCCTTAATAAGTATATAAGAGTGACTTTTCTCAAATCCGAATCGATCCTTGCAATATTCGGCAAAAGTTTTGTGAGTTGATCGATATAGTCTTTGATCTCTGAGAGCTTGCAATGCTAGTCCTGCTTGATAAAATGCTCGTTCTACTTGTCTTTCTAGTCTTAAGCGATCGCGCTCTTCTTCGAAAGTTAAAGATTCAAAGATTGTAATCCCTTTTGTCGCTAAGGAATGAGGATTTAATTATTTAGCCAAGTTAGACTGATTCTGGTTTGACTACATAGTTCCACTGAGGTAGATGTTCATCGAAAATGACATTCATAGTTTCTTTGAAATCTTGAGCTACTTTTTTCCCTGTTTGATA
>JBCCYD010000237.1:0-9191 GCA_039190385.1 Cyanobacteria bacterium P01_F01_bin.143
CCTCATTATCAAATAACATTAAATCAACTGCGCCTTCTAGAGGTGAGTATTTAAGCGCGTTAGATAATATATTAGTCATAATATGCCATAAAAGTTTTTCATCACCAGAAAAATAAATTTAACCGTTAATGGCGATTTATCTGATTTTTCTGGTGATGAAAAACTTTTATGGCATATTATGACTAATATATTATCTAACGCGCTTAAATACTCACCTCTAGAAGGCGCAGTTGATTTAATGTTATTTGATAATGAGGACAAAGTTGTGATCGAGATTCGCGATCGCGGTATTGGCATTGATCCAGAAACTCAGAAAAATCTGTTTGAATCTTTTTATCGAGGAAATAATGTCAAGGATATTCCTGGTACGGGTTTAGGTTTGGCGATAGTCAAAAGAGCGATCGATTTACATCAAGGTCAGATTACAATTACTAGTAATATTAATGTAGGTACTGAAGTTAAGATTATAATTGCTAATTGCTATTAAGAGCGATCGCTATATCTAACGATCGCCATATAATTAACCATTAATTATCCCAAAGCTTTAGCTAATAAGGGCTGAGTTGTACCCGAGACAATTACCTTGTCGTTTTCTGATACATCTACTAAAGCGCGATCGCTATCGTTTACTTGTCCAGAAAGAATTGCTTCGGCTAGAGAATCCTCTAACAATCTCATAATGGCACGACGTAAAGGTCTGGCACCATAGGCCGGATCAAAACCCTCAGTAATCACTTTTTCCCGAAAAGCGGCACTAATTTCTAACGTAATCTCCCTTTGTTCATGCAAACGCTGGGCAATTTCTGCGAGTAAAATATCCGCAATTTGACTAACTTCTGGTTTAGTAAGTTGACGGAAGACAATCACTTCATCAAGACGGTTGAGAAATTCGGGACGAAAATAATTTTTCAACTCATCATTAACCCGATTGCGTATTTTCTGATATTCTGCTTCGGCTTGATCGTCAATCAAATCAAAACCAAGTTCTGTGCCTCCTTTGGCGATCGCTTTGGCCCCGATATTAGAAGTCATGATGATAATGGTATTTTTGAAATTAACCACTCTACCTTGAGCATCGGTTAAACGACCATCATCTAGCAGTTGCAAGAAGATATTAAACACATCGGGATGGGCTTTTTCAATCTCATCAAACAGAATGACAGAATAGGGTTTGCGACGAATTGCTTCGGTTAATTGACCTCCTTCGTCGTAACCGACAAATCCTGGAGGAGAACCAATTAGTTTTGATACCGTATGAGGTTCCATGAATTCTGACATATCAATGCGAATCATGGCCTCTTCCGAACCAAACATCGAGATCGCGAGAGATTTTGCCAACTCGGTTTTGCCAACTCCTGTCGGGCCAGAAAAGATAAAGCTGGCGATCGGGCGATTGGGATCACCAATTCCCGAGCGCGAACGACGCAAAGCGCGAGATACGGCTTTCACCGCTTCGTCTTGACCGATCACTTTTTTGTGTAAATCGGTTTCCAGATTAATTAATTTATCTCCTTCTACCTGATCGGTTTTGGTTACCGGCACTCCTGTCCAGGCACCAACGATTTCCGCAATTTCTTCTTGATCAACTACAGGAGTTAGGGCTTGAGGATTAATCGGTTCAATGTCGGGTTCGGCAAGTTTTTGCTTGAGGGAATATCTAAGATGAACCTTAGAACCGGCTTCGTCGATTAAATCAATTGCTTTATCGGGTAAAAAGCGATCGCTGATATAACGATGAGAGAGGGTAACTGCGGCTTTAATCGCTTCGTCAGTATATTTAACTTGGTGATAATTTTCGTAGGTAGTTTGTAACCCTTGAAGAATCGCGATCGCGTCTTCTACGGTCGGTTCTCCTACCACCACTTTCTGAAAACGACGTTCGAGAGCCGCATCTTTTTCAATATGCTGTTTATACTCATTAAGGGTTGTACTGCCGAGACATTGTAATTCCCCCCGGGCTAAAGCAGGTTTTAGTAAATTAGCCGCATCCATAGCACCACCCATTGCTCCTGCGCCCATGAGCGTATGGATTTCATCGATTACCAAAATGATATTGCCGGCTGCTTTAACTTCTTCGACAATAGCTTTGAGTCGCTCTTCAAAATCACCACGATATTTCGTTCCTGCGAGGAGGGCACTCATGTCGAGACTAATAACTTCCTTATCCAAGATTAAATCAGGAACTTCTCCTTTGACGATGCGTTGCGCGAGACCTTCCGCGATCGCGGTTTTGCCAACTCCTGGTTCCCCAACTAATACCGGGTTATTTTTGGTACGACGACCTAAAATCTGGACAGTTCTTTCAATTTCGGGATATCTGCCAACAATCGGATCGATTTTGTCTTCTCTGGCAAGTTCCGTTAAATTAATACTAAATTCAGCTAATTTGCCTTTAGAACCAGACTTATCTCCTAGCCCAAAAGGATTAAACTGTCTTTTTCCTCCTGCTGCAACTGCCTCTTTCTCCCCTAAACCTTTTAGCATCTCGGTTCGTAATAATTGAAGATCTACGCCTTGATCCGTTATGATCCTCGCGGCTAGGGTATCAGATAAATTTGTGATTGCTAGCAGAATATGTTCTGGGCCAATGTAATTGATGTCAAGATTGCGTGCTTCGGTAAAAGCCTGTTCAAAAATAGTTTTAACTTTAGGAGTAAAAGGAATATTCTGAGGGCTAAAACCACCACCTTTGCCAATAGTGTCGATGATCAGTTTTCTGGTCTGTTTAACGTTGAGTCCTTGTTTTGTAAGAGTTTTGGCCGCTAGAGATGATCCTTCCTCCATCAGACCTAATAATAAATGTTCACTTCCTACTAAGTTATAGCCTGTGTTTCTGGCTTCTTCTTGAGCCAAAACCACTGTTTTAATAGCTTTTTCGTTAAAATGTTCAAACATAGGTCAGAGTTTTATTAATATTTCTTTACCTTCTGACTTTAATGTATCTTTTTTATATATCGTTACGCAGTGATAATAACCGTAACGTTTAGTGACAATTGCACGACTAGGGGCCTGAAAACACTGCTGCTTCTACATCTTGGCGACTCAAAGAATATTTGAAAGAACGCATTAAATCTTTTCCAGAAGTTGCTGCTAAGTAATTAACTGTTAATTCTTCTAGTTCTAAACAAATTTCCGCCTTCCAAGTCGGTTTTTCTACATACCAACAGTGAAGATTTTCCTTATTTTGTTGACAGCCTAAATTAACAAGCCAGTTCTCTATTTTAGGAAGAGGATGATTATACAAGGGTGTATCGCCAGTTGGTAATTCCATAATCAGATTTTAATTTTGTTGTTGTTCCTAATAAATTATCACGTTGAGAAATCCATGATGACCCGCCATCAGCAATTAGCAATTAGCCATTAGCAACTAGCAATTAGCCATTAGCAACTAGCAATTACCCCTGATTAGGAACATGCTGTATTTGAGCATAACCACTAAATAACAAACTCTTGCCTCGCGTTTCTAAGCGATTAAGGCGCAGTTTAACTCCATCCAGATTGAAGCTATCTAAATCTACCATTTCATTAAGAATCTGGCCTAAAGCTTCAGTTAACTGTTGGGATATGTTGCGTTCTGATACAGGAATATTTTCTGGCTCAAATTTTATATTCTCAAATTTGATTTTGCGTCTTTTGGCGACAGCAATCGCGCAAGAGAGACTGATTGGTACAGTGCGATCGCGCCATTTTGCTTCAGCAGATAGTTTAATATGATTATTCTGCAACAATATCAACTGAACATTGGCAAAAGAAACTGGTTTGCCTTGAGATATTTGAGCTAATTCTGGCAAAGATAGGTTTTCTAGACGTTTTCTGACCAACTCAGCTTCAAAAGAACGATTGAGGTCGGCTTCGGTTAACCTTACCTTTGCGATCGCCTGAGTTGGTTGTTTGAGGGCAATTTTACCTTTAACCAACGAACCAAAATCCAGAGATACCGCATCAGTCTCAAAAGACATTTCTTCAGTGCGAAAATCTTTACGAATTACTAGTCCACTACCTTTCATGCCGAAGCTATCAATAGTTCCCTGCAATAATTTACTGGAAGGATTGCAGCTCACCTCTACTTTTACCGAATCACTATGGGTAAATAGATGGCGAATGGTACTACTGGCAACTTTATTGAGGAGATTTATCCCCCAATCCTTGCCTTGATTTTGATTGAAACCAACGAAACCACCAAACATAGAGCTATGTCCCAAGCGACTGTCCATCTCAATTTGTAACAAAATATTAAGATTATTGCAATCTATCCTCCTTATTGTGTATTGGCTATCGTCCCAAGTTGGTTACAAAATATCTTGAATCATTCTATTGGCTTGAGAGCCATAACCACCACCAAAAAGATTGAAGTGATTGAGGATGTGATAGAGATTGTAGAGATTTTTTCTTTGTTGATAACTTGGAGCTAATTGCCATTGTTGATTGTACCCTTGATAGAAAGCCTTGGGAAATCCCCCAAATAGCTCTGTCATAGCAATATCGGCTTCGCGATCGCCATAATAAGTCGCAGGATCGTAAATAACGGGTTTACCTTCAGTTGTAATATCAGCATTTCCTGACCATAAATCACCATGCAAGATAGAAGCCTCGGGTTGGTGATCGGCTAATTTGGCTTTGACTGCTGCGATAACTTGATCAGTATCGGGAAATCTACCCCCTTTGCGTTTAGCGAGTCGCAGTTGATATCCAATCCGTTGTTCGGCGAAAAAATCTGCCCAATTATCCATCCAGGTATTGATTTGTGGTGTCGAACCGATGGTGTTATTGAGATCCCAACCAAAGTTATTGTTAGTTTGATGCTGATGCATTTGGGCGAGTTGTTTTCCCATTTGGCTCCAGCCCTGATTATTTCTGCCACCAAAGTCAAGCCATTCTAAAACTAAGTAGCAAGAATTTTCTGCAATGCCCCAACAGATCGGTTTGGGGATGGTGATAGTTTCGGTAGCGGCCATTTGTTTCAGTCCGAGGACTTCGGCGCTAAACATTTCTAGTTGGTTGGCTTGATTGATTTTGACAAAGTAGTTTTGATGATTATTGCTGATTTTATAACCTTGGTTTATGCAGCCTCCACCAACAGAGCGAGTATCGGTTATTTCAAAGGTCGTTTTGGTTGCTTGAGCAATTTCTTGGGCGATCGTTTTCCACATGAATTTTTAGTGAAGTCAGAAGTTACAGGTATAGAATTGAAATCCTTGAAATCTTTGAGAAACCTGATAGTGACGGTAATGCTTGCTAAAATTACCTTAGCAGCTATTCAAAGTCCTGTGCTGGCTGAGTAATAATTTTAGTCTGTCTAAGATCTAAGATCCGCGATTAGTAAGGCTGACATTGGGTGTTCACATTTTAATTTATTATCAATGCTGACAACAAAAAAACTAACCTTACAGGAATATTTGGTACTACCACAAGATGATAACTATTGTGAATTTGTAGCAGGACAAGCCATTCCTAAAATGTCTCCAAAAAGATTTCATTCTCGTTTAACTGGTGCACTTTATTTACTTTTAAGTCAATGGATTGAAGAGAGGGGAGAAATTGGTATTGAATGGGCTGTAATTCTGAAAAGAAAAGGTCAAGATTGGGTTCCTATTCCCGACTTACTTTATATTTCCTATGAGCGTCTCCCTCTAGAAAATTTTGAAGATGACGCTTGTCCTATTGCCCCAGAATTAGTTATTGAGATTATTTCACCAAGTCAATCTTTTGGAGATCTAAGCGAAAAAGCTACCGACTATTTACAAGCAGGAGTGGATCGAGTATGGCTATTGGATTCTCACAGCAAAACTGTTACTATTTTTTATCCCGATGCTCCACCACAAACTAAGCGAGGAAATGATAGTGTACGAGATAAATTACTTCCAGGATTAGAATTAACAGTAAATCAAATATTTCAACAAGCAGGTTTAAAATAATTGTCACTTAAATACATATTTATTAAAATGGTCTTATGGAAATTGACTATTTTAAAGTAAAAAAACCAGATCTTAATCATTTCTTAGAATCCATACACTACTCTGAGGAATTATCGTACAGATATAAAGATATCTGAATACGTCCTCAAAGAAGGATCACTGATAACTGATAACTGATAACTGTTAACTGATTAATGTCTTCTACAAAAGCCACTGACAAAAACATCAATCTTAATGACTCCCAGTATTATTTCAATCGCGAACTAAGTTGGTTAGAGTTTAATCGTCGAGTCCTCCACGAAGCTTTGGACGAGAGGACTCCCTTGCTAGAGCGTCTCAAGTTTATGGCAATTTTTAGCTCAAACCTAGATGAATTTTTCATGGTGCGAGTAGCGGGCTTAAAGCAACAGGTAGAAGCAAAAGTTACCAAATTATCTATTGATGGACAAACCCCCTCAGAGCAATTGGCCTCTATCGGCGATCGCCTACGACCAATGATCCAAGAGCAACATCAACATTGTGAAAAGGTCTTACGGAAAAAGTTAATTGCTCAAGGAATTCATATTCTCGATTATGTCGATCTTAATCAAGAACAAAGAACCTATCTCAATCAGTTTTTTGAAGAACATATTTTTCCTGTCCTCACACCCTTAGCTGTCGATCCTTCCCATCCTTTTCCCTATATTTCTAATCTCAGTCTTAATCTAGCAGTAGTGGTTAAAGATCCCGATTTAGATGAGGAACTATTTGCCAGAGTCAAAATACCTCGGGCATTATCTCGTTTCATCCCCTTGCCCAAAGAACTTTGTCAACGCCACAAAGGAAAAGTTGGAGTTTGGACGGGGATACCAATAGAACAGTTAATTACTCATAATTTAGAGTATCTGTTTCCTGGGATGAATATTCAAGAATGCTATGTCTTCCGAGTTACTCGTAATGCAGCCCTTGCGGTGGAAGAAGATGAAGCAGATGATCTTTTGCTGGCGATCGAAAAAGAATTACAGAAACGTCGGATGGGCGGTTCGGCAGTACGTTTAGAGATCCAATCTTCAGTGCCTGAGCATATTCGCTCTACAATTATTGGCGAATTAGCCCTCGAAGAAAATGATGTCTATAACATTGATGGCTTACTAGGGTTGGGCAACTTAATGTCTTTTTTGGCCCTGCCACTTCCCCATTTAAAAGATAAACCTTGGTCACCGATTATTCCACCGAAACTTAATCGTTTACAAGATACGGAAGATGGCAACGATTTTTTTCGGACTATCCGTAATGGAGATATCTTAGTTCACCATCCCTACTATTCCTTTAGTGCTTCTGTACAACGTTTGATTACAGAAGCGGCAATGGATCCCGATGTCTTAGCGATTAAAATGACGCTCTATCGGACTTCTGGGGATTCACCAATTATTAAAGCCCTAATTGCAGCAGCTCAAAATCATAAGCAAGTTGCAGTACTAGTAGAACTAAAAGCTCGTTTTGATGAGGAGAATAATATTAATTGGGCGAGAAAGTTAGAAAATTCGGGTGTTCATGTAGTTTATGGTTTAGCTGGTTTAAAAACCCATACCAAGATTACGCTCATTGTCCGCCAAGAAGAAAAGAAAATTCGTCGTTATGTTCATATCGGGACGGGTAATTACAATCCAAAAACGGCTAAGTTATATACGGATTTTGGTTTAATCAGTTGTCGGGAAGATTTAGGCGCGGATCTGACAGATTTATTTAATTTTTTGACAGGTTATTCTCGTCAAAAGTCCTATCGAAAATTATTGGTAGCTCCTGTAAATCTGCGCGATCGCATGACGGCCATGATTCATCGGGAAATGGAACAGGTAAAAAAGGGCGGCAAAGGTCGGATTGTCGTCAAGATTAATTCTCTAGTTGATAAGCAAATTATTTCAACGCTTTATAAGGCTTCTAATGCCGGAGTTGAAATCGACTTGATTGTCAGGGGGATTTGTTGTCTGCGTCCAGGAGTGAAAGGAGTTAGTGAAAATATTCGGGTGATTAGTGTTATTGGTCGCTTTTTAGAACATTCTCGAATCTTCTATTTTCATAATGGCGGCGCAGAAGAAGTTTATCTTGGCAGTGCTGACTGGATGACAAGGAATCTCAGTCGTCGGGTAGAGGCGATCGCGCCGATCGAAGAACCTAGTTTAGCTGCTGATTTGCATGAAATCCTGGGCATTATGTTAGCGGATAATCGCCAAGCCTGGGATCTACAAAGTGATGGCAGTTATGTTCAAAGGCAACCAGCAAAGGATAGTCAAGTCCAAAGCACCCACAATATTATTATGGATTTGGTCGCAAATTCCTAGAATTTTTGATAGTTAATCTTTAAATTTATAAGTTTGTAAAAAGCGATTGCCCGTAACCAGTAGAGCGATCGCAGTTTCAAACAACAATATCTATGTCTGTAATCCAGCTAAAAGACTAGGCCAATTATTGTTCCCTTTGGCGATATTTCCTGAAATATCCTGAGACCATGTTCTTTGTACGCTCTTATTATAATTAAGGTAAAGTTTCCCATCCACAATTGTCCATGCTTGAGGATCAATTGGTGCAGTATAGTTTTGACTTACTGCCCAGGCACAAAATCCACCAAATTGAGGAGCATATTTTTCGGGATTTTGGGCAAATAAATCGCGATTTTCCTGATTTTTAAACCACCATGTGGTGTTACTCCATTCATAACTATATTTTTTATCTCCTTTAACAGCTTTTCCCTCGCTAAAGTAAGCGACAGTATCTGTCCCTTTAATTGCCACTCCCCTTTGTTGATAAAAAACTTGATCGCTATTAACCTCAGATTGACTAATTAAAACATTCTGACTATATTCTGCGCTAACTTGATTTTTCGTAGCTAATGTTGTGCCAGCACCTAAAACTAGTACGGCTAAAGTTGTGATTAGATATATATTTTTCACGATTTAGGATCTTAGTTATTCTTGTTTCAGCAACTCTATAGTCAGTCTTTTCTCTTAAACCAAACCCAATATCACCTTAAAATTTGATAAGTTGAGGAGAAATATTAGTTTTTCAATTACGCAGGAAGCGATCGCCTTAAACAAATATTGAGATCTCGCTTAATCCTAAAAAACAATAGATCAATCGCTTTGTCCCTTTCTTTATCTAGTTTTTCAAATCTTTTAGAGAGTGAGCAATAATTAGAGATCTAATATAGCAAAAGTTTTTTTGAAGAATTATTCTTTGATAATCCAAATAATGTCAGTGTAATCCTCAAAAATATGTATAAATACGGAGTAAAATCAG
>JBCCYD010000238.1:0-9175 GCA_039190385.1 Cyanobacteria bacterium P01_F01_bin.143
ATTTTTGAAAACTACAGGTATCACAGTAGACGCTGTTCAATCTTGAAAAAAATCCGTTACAGCCTCAAAAAAATCCGTTACAGCCTCAAAAAAAATCATTGATCTCAGTATTATTATCAAGAATACATATCATATTGTGATGTAAAGCTGTAACTACAAGTTAGTGGAAGCAGATATAAATGTTCTACTCTTCACAAGATCGGTTTCCTTGACTTACGAGAATTTTGTTCTCTGTCAGTTCACATCGCAATTAGATTGCTTACAACCATAAAATTTAAACCATGACACAAGTTAGTTTGTTTTCTGGTCCCGATTACCTAATTGAGTCTGAAGGAACAGTATCCGCCCATGCTTTTAACGTTACCGATGGTGTAATTCCTGAAGACGGCTTGGTAGTCTCGGTAGATGCGCCCAACCTAAACGAGTTTGATTTACAAGGTGTCTCGGTGGTCGGCGGTCAGATTGAAACAGTTCGTGATGGGGGGTTTGATCTACGTATATTAGAATATACTGCCTTGGTAAACCTACCGATTCTGGATGATGGAGAAGCTGAGCAAGTAGAAACAGCGACTTTTAGCTTAGCTCCGGGAGAGGGTTACGATATTGTTACCGATTACAGTGGTGGGAGCTTTGGCATTGTTGATAGTCGCGCAGACATTCCACTGGGAGAAGTGGATACATTAAACAACATCATCCCCTTGGCAACTGGTACCAACATTAGCCCTGAAAACCCGAATTTTTCCGGCAATGCTTCTATCTACTTTGATATTGGCAATCGTTATCTTAACGAAGATGGAACCTACACTTACATTGACTATAGCGAAGATGTTGATCTTTATAGGGTGGATCTGAATGCCGGAGATACTATTGCGATCGAAACCTTCGATATGGTTGGCAACCCCAATCCCTTTGGTTTTGGTCTTGATACAAACCTGATGATATTTGATGCTGACGGAAATCGGGCACGAGATTTTGTAACTGTAGGTGTTCCTGATGCCCCTGATAAACTTTTTGGTGGTATCGATCCATTTGATCCAAATACAACTGATACTTATAACGAGTTTACCGCGCCTCAAGACGGGGCTTACTATATTGCATTAGGTGGCAACGGTAACCTTTCAGCTTTTGCTTCTCAACTAGAATTTAATCAGCCAATATATGATCCATTCGTGCCAGGTTCGGGCAATGGAGATGGCCCACATTTTGGTAACTACCGGATTGAAATTGATTTAATAACGGAGGATAATCCTCTTAATACCGGTACACCAACTCCCCCAGTCAGCAATCCAGGTGTGACAGTTCCCCCTACACTTTCTTTGTCTGCTAGCCCACTCACAACCGATGCTGAGGGTAATGTGACCCCTGCTGTGGTTGAATTCGTAGAATTAGATGGGGTCTCTGATGTTACCTTTACGATTCAGGCCGAAGGGGAAATCCCAGAAGGCGGTCTTGAGTTTGTCCTCAATAGTAATGTTAACCTATTCGACTATATTTCTTTCCTCGCCCAAGAATCCCTTCCTGGAACAATAGGCGGACAATTATTGGGAGCTTTCTACAACGAAGATGGTCTGCCAACCGGGTTCCGACTTCTTATCGAAGAACCGGTTATGACGCTCAATTACCAAACTGCGAATAATCCCTCATTTCTTCCTGATTTTCTCGGTAATGTCGTTGGGGAGTTTGAGCCTCTAGAAACCGATGGTCCTGAGGATGTCACTTTCTTTGTACAACCAGGAGAAGGCTATGAGGTGGATCCCGATGAAGGAACGGTAGATGTTACCTACTATGATTCTCTAGAAGATGTGCCTCCACCTAATGTAGGAGGAGATACTGGGCCTGAAGTGGGCGTTACTATTAGTGAAACGTTTCTTATTGAGTCCGAAGGCACAGAAACAATTTTAACTTTTACTTTATCAGAGGCACCCCCATCAGAAGGAATCACCATATTTTTAGATAGTGATCAAGACCCCTTGGTTGGTAGTGCACTCAGTCAGTTTGCGGTTTTGGAGGCAGAAGTGGAAGGCGGAGACTTTCCTATTGCCAACGGAGATCGTTCGGGTTTCTTCTTTAACATTACCGAACAAACGGCTAGTATCACCCTGCCAGTCTTTGATGAGTTGACGGTTCCTGGGATTAATCCCTTTGCTGTGCAAGAAGGGCTTCTCGAACTAGACTTTGTCCTGCAATCCCAGCCTGGCTATACAGTCGATAGTGATGCTAGTGAAATTAATCTCACTATTGCCGATAATCCAAGCTCACAGATTCAAGTCACTTTAACCAATTTAAGTGAATTTGGAGAAGCTAGTCCTCCTCTAATAGAATCAGAAGGTACGGTTAGTGTTCATACTTTTAATGTGAGTGCTGCTGTCCCGGCCGAAGGTTTAACGGTTAGTGTTAGTGCCCCTAATCTTAATGATTTTAATTTAGACGCTATCGAAGTATTAGGTGGTAGTATTGCTGCCGTGCGTACCGATGGCTTTGACCTCACCATTACTGAACCAACCGCAACCATTAACCTCCCAGTGCTCGATGATGGCATCACCGAGGGCAGTGAAACTGCTACCTTTATCCTCGAACCCGGTGATAATTATGAAACTAATCAGGAGTTAGTTGAAGCTGTCTTTATTCTTTCTGACACGATAACTGAAGTCAGCGTTCCTGAGGAAATTGAAGGTAATGATACTATCGCTGATGCCAATGCCTTGGGTTTGACAGCAGAAAATCCCTCTGTTTCGCTCTCTGGTTCTGTAAACCGTGGGTTTACTGAGCCTGGTGAAGATGTGGATTTCTTCTCTTTCGAATTGGAAGCGGGGCAAACTATTCTTTTAGATATCGATTCTAGTGAGTGGAATGTTGTAGAAGAAGCTGGTTCTGTCATATTCCCTGCGTTGGATGGGGTGCAACTTCCCGATACGGAACTAAGATTGTTTGATGCTGTGGGTAATGAGTTGGCTGCAAACAACGACGGCGCAGCACCAGGAGAAGAGTTCTCCCGTGATCCGTTTATCGAGTATATTGCCACAGAAGCCGGGACTTACTATGTGGGCGTCAGTCAACTGGGCAACCGTAACTATGACCCTAATGTAGAAAGAAGTGGTAGTGGTTGGACTTTTCCCGAAGTCGGCATTTTCTATGGTCCCTATGAATTAACAGCTTCGTTAGCTGATAACACTACTCTAGATTTATTAGATACTCCTATTAATAGATTTCAAAATAGTGAAGTTCCGGGAACTTATCTTTATGCCACAGAAGCTGAAAGTATCAGTATTCGGAGTGATTTCCCCAATTTAATCGAAGAAGGAGTAGCTTTTAGTGCGGCTATTGAACCAGATGATGAGCTAATCGTTCTCAATCGCTTTCAAAATAGTGATTTACCCGGAACCTATCTTTATGCTGGGGAAGAAGAAAGCCAAAGTATTCGTGCTAATTTCTCAAATTATATTGAGGAAGGAATTGCTTTTTATGCCTATGGCGTAGGTGCTGGGGAAGAAACTCCGTTTATTCGGTTCCAAAATTCTGATGTGCCAGGAACCTATCTTTATGCCACAGGTGCTGAAGCTGATAATATTCGAGCTAATTTTCCTAACTTTATCGAGGAGGGAATTGCTTTCGAAGCTAAGGTCTAATTAAGCTAAATTCAGTTTCATTATTGACAAAAAGCGATCGCTCTAAAGTAGAGCGATCGCTTTTTGGTTGTGTGATGTAAAATTATGATGACCATAACAGTTGACTATAGTTAATTGTGAAAGAAATTCAAATATCAACCTTTAAAGCTCAATGTTTACAAATACTTGATGAAGTCAATCGCACAGAAGAAGGAATAATCATAACTCGTCGAGGTCAGCCATTAGTTGAGATCAATCCTATTAAAACTGAACCCAATAGAGTATTTGGAATCGGTTCGGGGACAGCAAAGATAATAGGCGATATTATTTCTCCTGCTCTCAACTAGAACTTCTCACTGTCCAGACTATAGAAATTTAGGTATTTATAGAATTTTTTGGCTCTTAACATAATCGATCGCGGCTTGACATCTTTCGGGATTTAAATCTCCAGCAAATACTTTTCTTCCCAACTGATGAGCGATCGCAACTAATTCTGCTTTTGGTAACCAAGGAAAAATAATAGTATCCTTAGGAGCAGAAAACATTACTAGCAAGCCTGTAAGTTTCTGCATCTCAAATTCTGATTCTGGAAAAACAACAATTGTTCTTGCTTTATCGATTAGCCAATCATGTTCCCAGTCATCAGTAGTAATCGCGATCGCTAAAGCAGCATAGGGAATATAGTTAGTGAATTCTGGTAAGGCAGTATCTCCACAATATATTTTGTGTTGATCATCAAGTTCATACCAATTGTTTTTGGCAATCAAATTATCCTGAAAATTGGGCGCAGAAAATATTGGTAAATCTGATAGCGGTTTTTCCGTCGGAATTTGAGGAATAATTGAGATTATATTTTGATTAAGTGTCTCCTTCTGCTCTGGCTGAATAGTTAAGTTATTTTGAGCATTATCTATCGGTAAAGACTCAGTTAGATTTCCTAAAGAATTAGTTTTTTTTCTACTTTCTCTAACAACTTCTAATACTTCTTGATGCGTAACTTTTTTTCCTTCCTGAGCTTGTTGGATAAATTCTTCACGTATCTCTTGAGGGGTTGATTCTGCTGCCAAAAGATACAAAGCAGAAGTCGCAATATTAACTTCTTCTAGATTAACTCGACTATCAAATCTTTTGTAAACACTTATAAATTTATAAGCTGTACGACGACTCCAATCAAACTCAGTCTTTACCCAATCGTCAAATTGACCGCGCTGCAATTGAGCCTGTACATTACTCAGCATATGACCAATTTCCCAAATATCCTGAGCGGCTTTCCGTAGTTTTTCTCTGATTGCTAAGGTCGCTTCTTCGATTTCGGTTCTTTTGTGGGAGTCTAAAGACTCATAGTTAAATTTTGTAGCTGCTTTGACTGCTGGGTTTATGCTACTCATACTCTATGTTTTGACAACTCTATATTCATTTGTAGCAAACTTTGGATTATATTTTATGCGAAAAAGTATAATTTTATGCGAAAAAACATAATTCTCTACATAAATTCTTGCAGTTGAGAGCCAGTAGTTTCAACGGCTGAGTGAAAACAAGAGCTGGGAATTTATTCCCCTGTATCTTTCCTTATTCTACAAAATATATTATCCTTTTGTAGAGGAGGTAAAGAACCGTGTTAACTTTGTCTTACGAATTTAAACTCAAGCCCACTATCGAGCAAGTTCAAGAAATCGAACATACTTTAACCGTTTGTCGCCAAGTCTGGAATTATGCTCTACGTGAGAGAAAAGACTGGATTAAATCTCGTAAATCACCTGTTAATGCTTGTTCAATTATCTCTGAATATCTAATTCCTCCGGATGAACTATATCCGAGCTATGCTAGGCAATGCAAAGCTTTGACAAAAGCCAAAAGTAAATTCCCTGAACTAAAAACAGTTAATGCTCAAGTTTTGCAGCAGGTATTAAGACGACTAGAAACAGCTTTTCTAGATATGCAAAGAAAACAAATGGGGTTTCCTCGATTTAAAAATCACTATCGGATGCGCTCGTTTGTTTTCCCACAAATGCTCAAAAATTGTCTTTCTAACAACAAAATTAAATTACCTCAGCTCGGATGGGTTGAGTTCATCAAATCAAGAGATATTCCCGATGGCTTTGAAATTAAGCAAGCCAGAATTGTCAGAAAAGCGTCGGGTTATTTTCTGATCGTGTCTTTGCAGTGCGATATCTCAGTCCCTGACCCAATGCCATCGGGACATCCACTAGGAATAGATTTAAATTTAGCTAATTTTTTGGCAACCAGTGACGGCGAAATCATTGCTAGACCAAGATTTTTAAGCAGACTACACCGCAAGATTAGATTACTGCAACGTAGATTAAAGTATAAAAAGAAAGGTTCGAGTAATCGTCGTAAACTTAACCAGAAAATAGCAAGACTTCATCAACGAGTTTCTGACACCAGAAAGGATTGGCACTATAAGCTAGCTCATCATCTTTGTGAAGGAGTTGGCATGATTTTTGTCGAAGATATCAATTTTAAAGCTTGGGCAAGAGGAATGTTTCGCAAGCACACATTGGATGCTGCTTTTGGTCAATTTGTGTCAATCTTGCAATGGGTAGCATGGCGCAGTGGAGTATTTTTTGCCAAAGTCAACAAAGACTATACTTCGCAGCAATGTCCAGAATGTGGAATTCATACAGGGAAAAAAGAGTTAAATGAACGAATCCACTCTTGTCCTGTATGCGGTTTTACGATCAATCGCGATGTGGCAGCAGCCCAAGTGGTCAGAAATCGGGGAATCTCTGCGGTCGGACAGGTCGTGGATCAAATTGCCTTTGGAGGCGTACTGTCGGGGGCAATAGCCTAGATAAGTGCCAACGAGAAAGGAAGGAAACGGAGCAACGCGATTTTAATCCGTTGCGAAGTAACCACCAGAATCCGCGTCATTTTAATGCGCGGAGTGTCAAATGTGATTGAGTAAAAACAGCACAAGTTACTCTGTAGTGACTTGCATTTAACCAATGTTAGGGAAACTTGCTAATTACAATCTTAAATTAATAAAAAGCAAAATGCCAATAATTTTTAATATTTGGATCTTTGACTATTGAAAATAAAAATAATCAATCGTTATCTTCGAGAAAAACCTCTCCCCCTTTGACTTTGATCAAACTCTAGCAGCTAATAATAGAGCTTAAAAAGATTGTAACTACCATTGTTTATTGCAAATTTTTCTTAATAATGGGAAATTACCTACTATAATTTTATTCAAATAAGATATCAATCAATAAAAAACAGCTTTATACAAAGGGTAATAGCAATGGCAGTTGCATATCGAACAAAAAGCGGGATTAATCAAATACAAAATTTTTTTAGAAATAACAGGACTAAATCAAATTTGCTCGGAAACTCTAATTTCTTTCTTGATATAGACCGTTTATTTTTGTGTGTAGCAAACGGATTAGAAGCAATTTCTATTCTCCAAGAATTCGGTTTGTGTTTCTCCAATACAGTGATCAAAAGTAGTTCGCAAAATACATCATCCCAAGTATGTTTTTTTAAAAATATTTATTTGGAAATATTGTGGCCAGAAAATATTCAACAACAGATAGATACAGAAATCAATTTTTCTGCGCGAGCTAATTGGCAATATACTAAAGCATCGCCTTTTGGGATTGGATTAAGAATAAAACGGCCATATTTACAATCTGATAATGAACTGATTAAACAGTATTTCATTAGAGATTTGATCATTGATGAATATTTGTACTATTTCAGGGCTAATCAAAATAATATACTAGAACCTTTTATTTTTATACTTCCTGACTATCTTGAATATAATCAAATGCTTGCTCAAAATATATCTAGTCAGAATAGATATACTAGTCATCCTTTAGGGGTCAAAAATGTGACTGATATTACAATTCAGTTTCAAGATGGTAGACGTCGTTGTAGTAAAATTATTGACGTACTGAATAACGATAATAACATTTTTGATATTGTTAGAGCTAGTGAGCCATTATTAGAACTAACCTTTGATCATGGAAGACAAAACAAACAGCTTGATGCTAGACCAACATTGCCACTCATTATTAAGTACTAAGCATACTTTAGTTAATGTTGAAAATTAATACCCATTTTTTTAAGCAATATTGGCAAATAGTTAAATCTTATTGGCTTACTCAAGAATCATCAGCGAGGAAATGGCTTTTCTTGTTGATTGGCTTGTCAATTTTCAGCAGTAGCTGCTTGGTTGTAGAAACTTTGCAAAGAGGGGAAATAATTTCTGCTTTGGCAGTAAGAGATGGCGATCGCTTTTGGCAAACGATTAGGTTATTGAGTCTAATTATTATTCTCAGTGTTCCTCTAGTATCTTGGAAAAAATATTTTGAATCGAGACTGGCTTTAGATTGGCGAAAATGGCTAACTGAGCGATTACTAGCTAAATATTTCAGCGATCGCAAATTTTATTATCTCAACACAGATTCAGAGCTTGATAATCCAGATCGCACAATTGCAGAAGATATCAATAATTTCAGCCAACAGTCATTATTTTTATTTACCCAAACCCTAGATTCTCTGATTCAGTTAATTACTTTTGTCGTAATCATTTGGTTTATCTATAAACCATTAGTTCTATTTTTATTAGCTTATAGTATCTTAGGCACTGGTTTACTATTTTTTATCTTTGGTCGAATTTTAACTATTATCAATCTTGAACAATTTAAAAAAGAAGCAGATTTCCGTTTTAGCTTAATAAGAGTTCGAGATAATGCCGAAACCATTGCTTTTTATCGAGGAGAAACTTTAGAAAAGCAACAAATAAAACAACGATTGCTTGCGGTGATTAAAAATTTTAATCGTTTGATTAGATGGCAATTTGGTCTGGATTTATTTCAGAATGGCTTTCAGTTTTTCACTATGCTCATTCCTGCTTTGATTTTAGCTCCAAGTATTTTTGCCGATAATATTGAAGTAGGAGCAATCACTCAGTCACAAATTGCCTTTGAAAGAATTTGGTTATCTCTAAGTTTAGTTATTTTTCAGTTTGATAAAATTACTAATCTAGCTGCTGGCGTGCAGCGTTTAGATTCTTTAACTAATTATTTAAATTCACAGCATGATTCTTCTTTAGAAACCAAGAGCTTAATTCATATTAACGAAAAGGATTATTTAGCAATTGAAAATCTTAGTTTACAAACTCCAGATAGTCAAACTCAATTAATTAGAGAATTATCATTACAAATTGAACCAAGTCAAAGACTATTAATTATGGGCAACAGTGGTGTGGGTAAAAGTTCTCTAATCAGAGCGATCGCATCACTATGGAGAACAGGAACAGGTTCGATCATTAAACCACAATCAGCAGATATTTTATTTTTGCCTCAACGTCCATATCTGATTTTAGGTTCGCTACAAAGTCAATTGATTTATCCTCATATCACTAACTTAGTTAATCAAGAGCAACTTGAAGAAATCATGGAAAAAGTTAATTTAACCAAGGTACTGAAGAAATTTGGCGGTTTGTCAGCAGAGAAAGATTGGTCACAAGTTTTATCGAGAGGAGAGCAGCAAAGATTAGCTTTTGCCCGTTTATTATTACAGCAACCCAAATATGCTTTCTTGGA
>JBCCYD010000239.1:0-9082 GCA_039190385.1 Cyanobacteria bacterium P01_F01_bin.143
ACAATACTGATATAATAAAAATCTTCTATTAAATTTTCAAATTGCTCAAAATGTTCTCTTTAACCCTTTCCTGCCAATCTCATCTCAAAAGTATGAGGTAGCCCTGGGGCTATAGAAAAAGAATTTAGTATGAAGCATTTATCGATAAAGTTAAAGATCCTTCGTCAATAGTTTTTAACAAAGTATCTTCGCATGTAAAAGCTTTAGTAACTTTTTGCCACTATATGAGTTAACACTTCGCTGGGGGCCTGGGGCGGGCGTAGCGCACCAGTGGGGGGTTCCCTAAAGGATACCGCTCCGCATATGGGGGGTTAACCCCCCAATAGAAATCATGGATTCCAATGAATATCTACGAAGCAGAAGTATTTATTTGGTACATCACCACAATCTTTTTTCTTTATAGATTAAAGTAACTTAGGTAAAATAGGCAACTTTTATATTTTGTTCGTGTTATTTGGTAAGTTTAGGATTTAAGATACAGTTTGTATTTAACTTAAGATAGCAAGCACTTGAGAACTCATAAATGGCAAAAGTTAGTTTACAAGGAATCACCCGCAAATTTGACAATGTTACTGCTATTGACAATATTACTTTTACCGTCGAAGATCACGAGTTTTTAGTTTTAGTCGGGCCGTCCGGCTGTGGTAAATCAACTATTTTACGGGCGATCGCGGGTCTGGAATCGATTACCAGTGGCGAATTATACATCGGCGATCGCTTGGTAAATGATATCCCTGCCCGTCAACGCGACATTGCCATGGTATTCCAAAATTATGCTCTTTATCCTCATATGAGCGTGGCAGAAAATTTAGCTTTTGGCTTAAAAATGCGTCGGGAAAAACCAGCACAGATTAATCGTAGAGTACAGGAAGTGGCTCACTCTCTCAATATTGAGCATTTACTAAAACGCAAGCCAAAGCAACTCTCGGGCGGACAACAACAACGAGTTGCCCTAGGTCGTGCGATCGCGCGTCAACCCCAAGTATTTTTACTAGATGAACCGCTTTCTAACTTGGATGCCCAATTGCGAGAAGATACCAGAGCAGAATTAAAACAACTTCACGATCGCTTTCGCATTACGACGATTTATGTCACCCATGATCAAGTAGAAGCCATGACTTTAGCCGATCGCATTGTGGTACTCCAAGATGGAGTAATCCAACAAATTGCCACGCCGCAGGAAATTTATGCCCATCCTGCCAATCGTATGGTGGCGAGTTTTCTGGGTAGTCCACCAATGAATATTTTGCCAGTAACTTACAATGACGGGAATCTGATCATCAATCATCAATTTATTCCCGTTCCTGATGAAGTTAAACGAAAGTTGCAGCTGCCTCAAGGAGCAAGTTTGGAGTTAGGGATTCGTCCTGAACATATTACGATTATTGCCAATACAGAAATAACCAAAGATCTTGTAACTTTAGCTGTAGAAATTGATGTAATTGAACCTTTGGGCAAGGAAATTTTAATTAGGGGTACATTTCCCGATTCTCATTGCTCGATTAATTTATTTGCTCCTGCTAATTGGCAAGGGCACAAAGGCGATCGCCTGACGATAAAATTAGATGAGCAACAGTTTTTTATCTTTGATCACAATGGGGTGGTTATTGCTGATTAATTTAGGCTTATATTATTCCTATCGGGATTAAAATAAAAGTTGGATACTCCAAAAAAAATAGACAACAGATAAGTCGATTATCCGTTATCTATCAATATTAGTGCCGTAACTCGCCAGGAAATCAACGATCTTCGTTAACTAAAAATTCTGAGCTGATTACTCCTTTTTTCTTGCTCTATAGATTTCAATTAAAATATACCTTTTAAGTTTCTTTTGTATAATCGTTGAGCTTTTTTAGGAGGCAACTTAATGTTCTTTGCTAAACCAAAAGTTTCTAAGGTTTTAATAATCATCCAAGTAATATCAATTTCCCACCAGGCCAAACCATGACGAGCCGAATATTGAAAAGCATGGTGATTATTATGCCAACCCTCACCAAAAGTTAGTAAAGCTACCCACCAACAATTACGAGAGTTGTCATTAGATTCGTGACTTTGATAACCGAATTTGTGAGTTGCACTATTAACCAACCAAGTGCAATGGAAGACAACCACTAAGCGAACAAAAATTCCCCAAATCACAAAAGACCAACCTCCCCAGAAGAACAGGGTTAAGCCTAATGCCACTTGAATCGGGATCATAAAATTTTGACAAAATTGATAAAAAGAATCATCTTTAATATCTCTTATATATTTTTTCGCTTCCTCATCAGCAGGATTTTCAAATAACATCCATCCGATATGGCTCCACAAAAAACCCTGGTTAGAATCATGGGGATCGGGTTCGGAGTCAGAATATCTATGATGAACACGGTGTAGACCAACCCATTCTAAAGGACCACCTTGACAAGCCAGCGTACCTAAAAATATGAAAAAATATTCTACTGATTTGGTGGCTTGAAAGCTACGGTGACTAGCTAGGCGATGAAAACCAACGGTAATTCCCCACTCGGTAATACAATAAAGGGCGAACGCAACCCCAACTGCTCCCCAACTAAAGTTACTTGGGAACAATGCCAGCAATGCAATTGAATGGATCGCTGTCATATAGGATATTATCCCCCAATTTAGGGGTCGTCTTTCTGATGTAGCAATTGTCATTTAGTAACCTGAATCTCAACATTTGAATTTATGGTTCTGCCAAATCATTTCGATCGGCAAGGACTGGGAGTAGTAAAAAGCAAAAAATTAAGGATATATTTGCTTGTTACTTTTTTCTTATTGCCAAAAAACCGATTCTTGCAGCGAATTTGTGTTTCTAGAATCCACTAACGATAGGGAGTCCAGATTGATATAGAATCTGGAAATGGTTTTCGATAGCAATTTTAGTCCACAAACAAATATTTTCTCTGCATGAAAGATAGTTACACTCTGCTAGAAAAAGCAGAAAAAGCACTATTACCGATTTTTTCTGGTATTGACACTCAGGTCAAGAGCAATTTGAAAAAAGTCTTAGCTGCTTATCGCGATCGCAAGGTGGGAGTTCAACATTTTGCCAGTGTTAGTGGCTACGGACATGATGATCTAGGCAGAGAAACTCTAGATCGCGTGTTCGCTGATGTTATGGGAGCAGAAGCTGCCATTGTCAGAGTCCAATTTGTCTCTGGAACTCATGCGATCGCTTGTGCTCTATTTGGTGTACTTCGTCCTGGGGACGAGATGCTAGCAGTTGCTGGCGCACCCTACGACACCCTAGAAGAAGTTATCGGTATTCGTGGAAACTCTCAGGGTTCCCTAGCTGAGTTTAACATCCAATACCGCCAATTAGCTTTGACGATCGCGGGAAAAATAGATTGGAATGCCTTGAAAACCTCAATTTCTCCCCAAACCCGTCTGGTTCTCATTCAGCGTTCCTGTGGTTATTCTTGGCGTGAAAGTCTCTCCATAGCAGACATTGAAAAAATAGTCGCTATTGTCAAGGCACAAAATCCCCATACGGTTTGTTTTGTCGATAATTGCTATGGTGAATTTACTGATACTCTAGAACCCACAGCCGTCGGTGCTGATCTAATGGCAGGTTCTCTAATTAAAAACCCTGGAGGCACCATTGTCACCGCAGGAGGTTATCTCGCAGGAAAGGCTGAATTCGTCGAAGCCGCTGCTTGTCGATTAACGGCACCAGGAATTGGCAGTAGCGGCGGGGCAACTCTCGACCAAAATCGCTTAATGTATCAAGGTCTATTTCTCGCGCCCCAAATGGTCGGCGAAGCACTCAAGGGAACTCATCTGATTGCCTATGTCTTCGATCAATTGGGTTATCCGGTTAATCCTCTTCCTTTCGTAAAACGGCGAGATATTATCCAGGGTATCAAGCTCGGTAGTGAGGAAAAACTGATTACCTTTTGCAAAGCGATTCAACAGAATTCTCCTGTTGATTCCTATGTCGAACCTGTTCCTGGGTCGATGCCAGGTTATGAGAGCAAATTGGTGATGGCAGGGGGAACTTTTGTGGATGGGAGTACTTCTGAGTTTTCTGCTGATGGACCTTTGCGAGAACCTTATGTGGTTTTTTGCCAGGGCGGAACTCATTGGACTCATATCGCGATCGCGCTTGAGGCGGTACTTGAAGAATTATATTATTAATTTAAATTGAGTCTTACACTAGGATTTAATTGCCACTTTAGCTTCTTGAGATATTTCTGTGACCATAGCCTGTTGTAACATTTGCAGGTTAATTTTTTCTGTGACCATACTAGCGATCGCAGCTGCTACTACTAAGGCGATTCCTGGAGCAATCAATAGAATCCAACCACTAGCAAAAGTCAATAGAGCATAATAACAGCCATATAATATTCCCAGAGCTAGCATAATCGCGATCGCTCTATATTTCGCAGATTTGACAATCACTATAATTCCCGCACCAACCAAAGACCAAATAATAATCCAAACATTTTCTACGCAACTAGAAAACCACCAAATCAAACTTCGTTTATCTAGAACTGCACTAATAATATTATTCGCTGCTTGGGCATGAATAAAAACGCCAAATATTCTCTTATTTTGTAATCCTTGACTATAGGGCGTATAGTGCAAATCTACATTAGGGCCTTGAACTCCAATTAACACAATCTTTCCTTTAACAAGTTCTGCTAATTCTGAATCTTTTTTACCCTGAAGAATGTGTCGTAACGAAACTGTTGGCGGAAGTGATGAATCATAATTAAGTAATATTTGATAACCATTATCTTCACTATTGGGTAATTTATAAGCTCCACTAGAAGAATTAAGGCGAGGAAAAGTAGTATCCCCAATTTTCAAAATTCCTGAAGTTGGATCACGTTCGACTTGATAATCATCAAGATAATCTAGGGCCAGTCTTAAACTTAAAGAAATATCGCTCTGACAAATTTCACTACCAGCCATACCCATAATTTGACGGCGAATTACACTATCAGAATCAATTGCTAGATTGCTAAATCCAATGCGATCGCGAGATAAACCAGGAGGTGGCGCTACATCAGGAAAAGCCGACTGCATAATGCCTACTCGACAAATTCCCACAAAATTATTACTAGTATTGATTTTTTTAGCTAATTCTTGGTTAAAAGTAAAATCATGAATAATATCAGAAGCAATCGTCTTTGGCTCAAAAGGTTCTAGCTTATTAAGCAATTCTAGTAAAGCATCATCAGCAAGGGAGCCACGCATTTCCATACCCTGTTCTTGTTGATAGGCAATATCTTGATCATCTACAGTTACCACCAAAAATCTTTGGTCTTTAGGTTCGGTAACTCGACGACTAATAGTTTGATCAAAAGCATTTAATTCCCATTTTTCTAGCCAGCCCCAATTCTGGAAAAGTAAAATTAAAATAGTGGTAATGGTTCCTACGCCACAAACCAAAAATAGATTCAAAGAGCGCGATCGCGCAGCGACTACCGTCAGGTCTCGCGAAGCGACTACTGCCAGGTCTCGCGCAGCGACTACCGCCAGGTCTCGCTTTTGTGCCGGCTTTTTTTGACTCTCAATTTTTAAAGGTTGTGCAACAATCTTTGCTGGCTTATTATTGACCCCAATTTTTAAATCTTCCCAGACAGGAGAAACTGCCGATTGATGTTGGTATAATACAGGCAACCAGCTACTACAAGGATATTTTTGTTCCCAGGTTTGTAATCTTTCCCTCGCTCTTCGAGTCGCTACAGGCAGAGAATGACCTTGAGAATAAATTTCTAGGAAATATTGTAAAAACTTATGAGCAACTTCATCTACTATTTGCTCTCGCATCACGATCGCATTAGGCAAAGATAATTTACCCAATTCGTATAACAATCCTAAACCATCACAGGAATTGAAAATAGCTAATTGTAAGCCATGTTTGATTGCTTGTTTAAGAGCATATTTTAAATCTTCAATCGTGAGAATATCTTCTTGATTGAGATACAATATTCCCTGTTGATCAATAGTTTGACTATGGCCAGCAAAAAAAACAATATCCCAAGGTTCTGACCACAGGCGATCGTATAGTTCCGAACGTTGCGGTTCAACTAAAAAAACAACTTCAGCATCAGCCAAATTACTCAAAAGTTGTCGATCTGGTTCGAGATCAATTCCTTTATTATTACCAAAAATTGCTAATATTTTTATCTTACAAATCTTCTTGGACGAAGGAAATGTTGAGATGGCATCAAAATCCAATTGACTGAGGGCCAACTCTATTTGGTCATAACGATCTAGAAAATTCCAGGTACACCAAGGTAATTGATGTAAATCTTTATTATTGCTGCATAACCAAATTCTAATCTTATCTTCTGTATTTAATACTTCTCGCAATCTTAAATTAACATTTTGAAAATCAAGGGATTGGAGCCATTCTTGAAAAGAAATTTCTAACTGTTTGGCTAGGAAACTTAACTGATTTGGCTTTGTCGAGGTCGCAATAACTTTCTTGCCCGTAATCCTGGGAACAGCATTTTCTAATTGTCGATACTGCTTCTGCCATATTTTCAGGAATTGCAGCAAATCAGGATCTGGAGGTAAAGTCCCAGATTTGACCATCTGTCGACTATTATCTTCGCTGACAACTTCTAGATTAACGATGAATCCGTTGTCAAAATCTCCAATGATATTGAGAAATGCTTGTCTGGGCATGTTTTTATAATTTGCAGAATAATTATAAGTAATGAAAACTTAGATAATAAAAGTCTCAACTATTTTACGATCCTGAAGCGATGCTTCGATACTAAAAATCTCTCCTGATTTACCACTAAACAGAAACTCGATTTTTTCATTCACTTGATTAGTTTCCGCTTGTAAAACAGGTTTTTTCATCTCATCCAAGATCATGATTTGCAATCCCTGGGGAAGATAAACATTAGTATTAGTAGGGCAGATTCTAGCAGAAATGTCCATTTCTTCACTATCATTAGTTACCAACTGTAATATTAAAGCGATCGGTATTGTATTGAGATTGTTTCCAAAATTAAGCAGTTTTACACGACTAATACCTTGAGATAGCTGGTCGGGATTTTGATTCGATATCTTCGCAAGAGCTGGACTTCTAAAAGCTAAACTGGGCTCGGTTTGAAATATTGTTGCGAGTAATTCCCAACCATCATCAATAACACCCTGACCCCATTTGCTTAATTCGATCATAGGCTGGGACTTTTTCCTTTCTTGTAACTGTTTAAACTCACGAAGGTGTGCCGTTAAATTTCCTATCGGTTGCAATTGCTTCAAAGAAATGGAGTTAGCTGTAATTGCCGGAGTAAATCCTAATAGTTCACATTCTTGTAGTGAAGAGCTAAATTTCACGATGATATAAGCTGCTCTGTCCGATTGTACTTCTGGAGGAACGATTAATTCTTGTTGGTCTAATAAGGCTGTTCTACATTCGATTTTGCCAAAACCCGGAATCTCTAGATCGGCTATATCCATCAAAGTTTGCATTGTCGGATTCCAACTATCGCTCTGCTCAAGATTGGTTGACCATCCTAGACTATTTAAATAAATTCTCACTGCCGAGACAGCTAAGCTATTTAGATAAACTTGTTTTGCTTTTTGCGGATCACTCTGTTGACGACAAAATTTTTCGGCATAAATTCTGCTAGACATCATTAAATTAACTTTGACTGGTTTATGTGATGAGATAAGATTCATTTGCACAACTCCGATAAATTTAATAGTTATTTATAGTTTCTGTTCTAGTATTGATTTAAACCGCTGGCAATTACGTCGATAAAAGCTACTTAGTGTTGAGACAGAAATATCAAATTGTCGAGCCATTTCTTGCCAACTTTGACCAGAAATTCTCCCTAAAGCAATGGTCCGAAAGTTAGCATCAGGCTTTCCTTTGATATAGGATTGAGTAAATAATTGTTCAGGATCTTTTTTGATATAGTCTAATAAAGATTCGGCGAAGGAAGGGGTTTGAGATGGCGTGGGAATTTTGTCTAGGTCAGACAATTCAAAAAATTGGAATTCTTGATAAATTTTGAACTGACCGCAACAGACTAGAAATGCCTTTTCTAGCTTAAAGTTAACCCAGTTCATAAATTTTTTGTTGCCCCTTTCAGGATCATAATTATCAATTTTAGTACAAATATACATAAAAGTTTCCATCAATGCTTCTTCATAGATTACTTGGTAAATTTCTGGAGAAAATCGGTATTTATAGGGTTTACATAATTTCCCCGATACTTTAATTGCCTTGATGAGTTCTTTTAGCGCGTAGCTTCTGAATTCACTATTGGGAGTGGAATTTTGGACTGTCAAGGCTAACTGCTTGAGCTTATTGTCGTTCAATATACTTCTAAAAGCTTTGGTTTTGATTTCTTTTTGCCAAGAAACTGTACCTAATTCACTTGTCTTGAAGCTGGAATTTTCAGGAAGAATATCTTCTACAAGTTGTAATTTTACCTGCATGTAAATTTCTTGATAAATTCCAAATAACGGTTGGCCTTGATATTTCCGACAAAAAGTACGAGAACGCAAAACTAATGTCACAATTTTGTTCACCAAATACTCTTTATTTTTTTGAGAGCAATTTGGCTGATACAATTGTTTTAATAGTTTTTTAAGCTTTTTTTCTCGTGTTTTGCTGTCTTCAGCATCGAACATAGGAGCAGAACTCATGTTTATCTGTTGATTCATTTTTAAGGAATCAAAATAATGCAGATACCCTCTGTCTTTAACTCTCAAGACAAACTTATGATTTATGCATTTCGTAACAAAACTTTATATAAAAAAGCTGTGAACCTTAAGTTATAGTCCTCTAGAAAATCGCCAATATTTTTGGACTAAAGGATAGCGAAAACTATAAATACTGCCTGATTGAACTAAATAATAATCTTTCATCAAGAGTCTGATGATCGTTCTTGCAATTTCCTTGTTGCTGGTTTGCGGGTCGCTATATAAAACTTGCCATAATTTTTGAAAGGAAGTTGGAGGGTTAATGGCTAGTAAATCTAAAATATTGAGGGCATAGGGTTTTTGCTCTTGGGTGTAATAGTTATCAATTCTTTCTCGGTAATGATCCATTTTCCAAGGATTGAGGGGATTACGGAGAGATTCTTCTACAGTGGAGTGA
>JBCCYD010000240.1:0-9074 GCA_039190385.1 Cyanobacteria bacterium P01_F01_bin.143
AAATTAGGATCAGCATTGATACTAGCCAGCTCCTCTTCTCCCACATACAAGAAAGTCCCTGGTAATTGATTACTTTCTAATCGATTCAAAGCAATCAAATCATCATCGGGCGCGATCGCGGCACTAAAAGCTACACCCTCTTCTACGAAACTAGGTAAGGTAGCACGGATATTTTCTGCCTCTTCTCCTGTGGCATAGACATAGGTCCCAGGAATACTAGAATTTTGGAACCGAATAAACTCTGTATCGAATAAATCTATCTCAATTTCTTGTTCGGTAAAGATAACGCGTTGGACAAGATCATCAGGAGGGACAACGGCTGTAATACCTGATGTTTCTAAGCTGTTAATAATATCATTTATCTCAGTAGAAGCAAAAGGCTCGTCAAAGTCGAGGATAAAGTCGAAAACGTCAATGCCAAAGCTCAGAGTATCTTCAAAGACTATGGTATTGTCTAGGGTATTTTCCGGGAAATTGACTTCTTCCGCATTAACTTCAATAGTCAAGGCTCCAGTAGTATCGGTATTTCTGGTGCCATTGATGTTTACGAATAAAACTTCCTCTCCGTTAATTAGAAATTCCCCTATGGGATTATCAGGATCAGCTTCTAAAGCGATATCAAACAGGCGTGCAGTATCTGGTAAATCCGTAGTTTCAACGGTAATATCATAGGCAACATTTGCCAAACCAGTTTGTTCAAAACCAAGTAACTGATTAACCTCTCCTAGCTCCAAAATTGCTTCATTACCAGCAGTAGTAACAGCTAGATAGTAAGTTCCAGTTTCGGGAACTAAATAGTTGAACACTCTCGAAGCAAAACTATCAGCCTTATCTTCGGAAAAAGCCAGAATATCCCCCTCTTCGTTGTAGAGATAAAGCTGGGTATCATCGTTGGTGTAGGCAATCCCATTGAAGATTTCGGTGGCAGTGACATCAAAAGTTAGCAAATCTCCTGCCGAGGGATTAATAGAATAAACATCATTCCCAGTGCTAACTGTGCCTGAAGCAGTTGCATCTCCGATGGAAATATCTAATTCTGTGACATCATCGAAAGGATCGTTATCTGCCTCTGCGGTGGGCGGTGCTTCGTCTGTTATCAAAAGAATTTGACCGCCTTGATCAGTTCCATCAGCTGTAAAAGCAGAGTCCAGACTAGCAACGAAATCTCCCGTCACCGGATCAGAAACAAAACCAAACAAGAATGGGGTACCAGAACCAGTCAAACCGTCTAAAAAGATTCTTTCCGTCTCTAAAATTGGGTTGCCAAGCTCATCTACCTCAAAAGCATTAATGGTATTGGTGTCGAATTGTGAGATTAGAACTGTATCGGTGGTGAAATTGGGATAGGTTTCATCTACGTAGACAATACCTTCTAAGCCTCTAAAAATCTCATTACCCTGATCATCATCTTCAGGAATTAGATCAACATTTCCTTCTATGGTGACATCGTAAGTAGTCCCATCATCATTAGGAATCAACAAACCATCATAGAAATTGCCGTTAGCGTAGGAGGTAATTTTGAGTCTTCCTTCTCCAGGAAATCCTTCGGGAACAATGGTTAGAGAACCAGTAGAGGTGGGATCAATACCCAAAGGAGTTAGGTCGATAAAGGCATCAAGCTCAGGATCGGTGTTGCCTGGTAGGATCTGACCAATGCTGTTGTCAGGATAAGTCGTGTAAAGTAATGTGCCATTGGGGGCTACAATCAAACCGCCATCTAGTCCCCCAAAGTCTAAATCGGGATCAGCCTCTACATCAGGATTAGTAATATCAATGCCTGGTGCATTCGCTACGAAAGTTGCTGGAGCGGAAAAACCTGTAATACTATTGGTTGATGGGTCGCGGAGTAAATCGACTTCGTAAATAGCCGCTTCAGGAGAATAGGCATTCCCGGTAACTAGCAAAGTATCGTCATCTAGAAATGCTATTCCTCCATAGCCACCAGGAATAAAATCCCCAGTATCCAGGGGGATTCGGCCCAAATTTAGAGTTGAATAAAAATCGCTAAATTCTTCTGCTATCGGTGTTATGCTCATATTTATTGCCTATGGTAATTATGCTTGTTGTTTATTGTTTTAGTTGGTTTCCCTTACTAAAAATTCCAGATAAGATTTAACGTATTTTTTGGCAAAGATAACTATTGCAATATATTTAAAAAATACATAATTTGCTTTTACCTTATTAGCCTTTCAAATACTTATTTAGTAGCTAAGTTTCTAATTTTAGGCTCATTAAAAATTTTCAGGATCTTGATATATAGCAAGACAAGTTTACTCAGTTCTATCTAGTGTAAAGACTTAGCTTTTTCAGAATTATTCTCAATAACTCAATAAAACAATATCACTTTTATTTCTAGATATATTTACCAGTTGAAATATTTTAGAATTTCTTCAGATTATCTAGTGCTAATCATATTTTCTACAATTTAAATCTTAAGAATTAAATCTTAAAAAAATTCGCGCTCGAATGTTGTGATTCGGATAGCGATCGCGAAGAGCTCAACTCATCATGCAGAAACCTCTTTCTTTTGCTTCAGAATAGTTTTTCAACTCCAACGGTGCCCTTATGACTGTACCAATAACTTTGCCGTAATTCCAATGATTTCATAAACCATTCCCAATGAGAATAAACGGAGCCCAGTAGTGAGGATGGCTAAAATCAGTATTCTCTGAAGTGGGTTGTTCACAATCTAGAGATGTTTGATTTAATAAGCTTAATTTTGCTTTTCTGAGAGCTTGTGCTTTGGTGATCGAGGTATTTTCATTAGCCAGAGTACAGTAAAATCGCTGCATTAATTGACTTGTACTAGCATCATCTACTTGCCACAAGGAAGCTATGACTGTTTTAGCTCCGCCTGAGATGAAGTAGTAGCTGAGGGCATTAATTTCTACGCCTTCTTCAAATGCGATCGCGCCTGGTGAATCTTTGCTCTCTACTTGAGTTTTGATTCTCTTTGTTGCTTCTCCGACAGCGGTTTCGCAGCCTGAAAGTACGACTAAATGCACATCATCTAAATAATTTTTCAGTGTTTTAATACTCTGTTCGCCTTCGATTGTCAGTTTTTCACCATTGCCTAATACTAGATAAGAACCATTTTGGTTACCTGGAACAAAATCACCGTGGGTTGCTATGTGTAGAATTTTGCGACCTTTTAAGTTATTTCTGAGATTCAAATAAGTAAATTCATCGTCTAATAATTCGAGTCCGGGATAAATTCCTTGGCGATCTTGTGAGTTATTTTCTTGGACAATATTGTTGATTTCTGTGGGAACATGTTTCAATGCATCATAACCAGGAGCATTGGCAGCACCTAGACCTAAAATATTAGTCTGATTGAGTTCATTGGGTAGGCGATCGCTTGTATCGGTGAGGGCAGCAGAAATAAAAGTTGTAATGGTATATTTTTCCATCAGATATTGCTGACCATCGAAGAGAACTTCCATGGGAATATAGCGAAGTGCTCTATCTAAGGAGAATGCTAAATGTTGAATCTCGATTTCTTTGGCTGATAATTCTTGTTCAATTGGTGCGATCAACCATTTGTATATTTGGTTGGCACTGGCTTGTAAACTTGCGCGATCGGAATTGGGATCTTTGAGAGCTGAGCTTAATTTTAGGATTTCATTGTTGAGTTTGAGCCGACCAACATTGTCAATTTTCGCTTTACCAATTACTTTGCCTTTAACTGCCCAGAGTATCCAGATTTTATCTTCTAAGACTAAGGGATAGATGACTGCTGTTCCAGATTTAGCATTGTATTGATCGCTGGCTTCGATAATCCGATTGGCCGTTCTATTGAATAATTCAGGGTTTAAAAATTGTTTATCATCGACATTTCTTTGTCCGATTAATGTTTCCAGCTCTAGAATTAGTGTATCTAGTTCATTTTCTAATTTATCTAGCTCTGTGTAGAGATCGGATAGTTTGGGGCATTGAGTTAGTTCACATTGATTAAGTTCTTGGGCGAAAAGAACAAGTTTGCCGTAGGACTCTATAATTCTTTTTTCTTCTGGTAGTAAAACTACTTTAGCTTCACCTCTGGAGAGTTTGCTGCGGGTAAAGTCTTGTATTTCTTGGATTTTGAGTAGTTCTAATACTTGCTGTGCTTCGTAAATGCGGTCTTGGGATAGCAACAAGTCAGCAAGGCGGCGGTAAGTTTTAGCAACGGTTTCGGTGTATGACTTTTGTAGCTCTTTGTCTAAAATTCGGTTTTCTTGACGAATTTTTTCTCGGACAATAACTGATTGTTTATAGAATACTATGGCAATTTCAGGTTGCGCTTGCTGCTCATATAAGAATCCTAAGTTACTCAAAATTAGACCTTCTCCTTCGCGATCGCCTATTTCTTGAGTGATAGCTAGGGACTGCTGATAGTACTCAATCGCTTGTAGATACTGTTCTAAGTTACTGTAAGTAAAACCCAAATTGAGCTTCTCCATTGCGATCGCCTATTTCTTGAAAGATAACTAGAGATTGCTGAGAGTATTCAATCGCTTGATCATACTGTCCTAAGTTTCCATAAGCAAGGCCTAAATTACCTATGACAGTTGCTTCCCCATTACGATCACCGATTTCTTGATAAATTTCTAAGGCTAGTTGCCAAGATTGTAGTGCTTCTCGATATTGACTGATTTGAGATTGTTGAAATCCCTGGTCTAGCAACCTATCAGCTTTCGCTCTTCTTTGCGATTGGGTTTGAGCTAGAACTGGAGTTGCCAAAGATATCAATAATGCTGGAGTCACAACTGAGTTTATAGCAAGAAAAGAAAAGAATAAAATTATCTTGCCTTTTAATTTACATTGCTGCTTAAAGAAATGACTCATGAAGAGGAATTATTAAAATTGGGCGCTTACGAGAATATTACTACTAGGAATTACTTTCCGTTAAACGTTCATAATACTTCTTAACAAACCTACAAACCATTACCAATAAGAATAAACGGAGCCCAATAATGAGGATGAGAAAAATCAGCATTCTCTGAAGTGGATTGTTCACAATCAAGAGGAGTATTATTCAATAAGCTCTCTTGGGCTTGTTTCAGAGCTTGAGCTTTAGTAATTGAAGGGTTATTAGCTAATGTGCAATAAAATCGCTGCATTAACTGACTAGTACTAGCATCATCCACACGCCAAAGCGAAGCCATCACTGTTTTTGCGCCGCCATGAAGAAAATAGAAACTAAGGGCATTAATTTCGATGCCTTCTTCCTGTTTCGGATCGCTTAGGAAAGACTCACCCACAGCAGTTTCACAGGCAGAGAGTACGACCAAATGAACATCATCAAGGTAATCATCGAGAACTTGAATGTCAGGAATACTAAGTTTTTCTCCATCGCCTAAAACGAGGAAGGAATCATACTGATTTCCAGGTACAAATTCGCCATGAGTAGCAATATGTAAAAGTTTTCGTCCTGCTAAGTTGTCTCGCAAATTATCAAAATTAAAGGTTTTATTGACGAATTTGGTTCCAGGATAAATACCTTGTTTATCCTGAGAATTATCTTCTCGCACAATAGAATCAATTTCAGTCAATACATGAGGTAAAGGATCATATCCACTAAATTCTGAGGCTCCTACGCCAATAATCGGTGTTTCCTCTTGTTTATCAGGAAGTCGATCTACGGTATCGGTAAACTCGGCGGAGATAAAGGTGGTAACGGTATATTTTTCAATCAGATATTTTTCGCCATCGTGGAGTACTGCCATTGGAATATAACGAAACCCTCGATCTAAGGAGAAGGAAAGATGTTTGATATTGCCTGCTTCTAACTCTCCTTCAATAGGTTTAATCAGCCAATTGTAAAGTTGTTGAGATGTTTTTTGTAATTCTGCAATATCAGAATTAGGATCTTGGAGCAAAAGTCGCAGATTGAGAACTTCTTGGTTTAGTTGTTGGCGACCGACATTAGTAATTTCTCGTTTACCAAGAACCTTGCCTTGAGCTGCCCAGAGCAACCAAAGTTTATCTTTTAAGACCAGAGGATAGATAACAACAGTTCCTGGTTCAGTGTTGTATTTGTCGCTAGCTTTGATGATGCGATCTGCGGTTTGATTGAAGGAAGTGGGAAGTAATAGCGAGTCATCTTTAGCATCCCATTCGCGGATTGTAGTTTCTAGGGCAAGAACGTCTTGATTGTATTGACGTTTTAGGATATCTCTTTGATCTCGTAGGGCTGAAAGTTGAGAGCATTTATCTTTTTCGCATTGATCAATGTCAGCAGCAAAGAGAATGAGTTGACTATAGTTTTTGATAATTTCTGCTTCCTGGGGTAACAAAACTACTTTAGGAAGTTCTCCTCTGACACTTGGATTGCGGGTGAAATCTTGTATTTCCTGAATTTTGAGCAGTTCTAATACTTGTTGTGCCTCGTAAATGCGATCTTGAGATAACAATAAATCAGCAAGACTACGGTAAGTTCCAGCAACGGTTTCAGTATAGGATTCTTGCAGTTCTCTATCTAATACTCGGATATCTTGACGAATTTCTTCTCGAATAATTATTGATTGTTTGTAGAAAACAATTGCTAGTTCAGGTTTTTGCTGTAATTCGTATGACTCTCCTAAGTTACTCAGATTGGTTCCTTCTCCTTCACGATCGCTGATTTCCTGAAAGATAGCCAGGGACTGCTGATAATATTCAATCGCTTTAGTATACTCTCCTAAGTTATCGTAAACAATGCCCAAGTTTTGTAAGGAATTAGCTTCTCCATTGGGATTACCAATTTCTTGAAAGAGAGCCAAGGACTGCTGGTAATATTCAATTGCTTTGGAATACGATCCCAAGATATCGTACACAATGCCCAAATCCATTAAGGAAAAACCTTCAGCACTGCGATCACCGATTTCCTGAGAGAGGGCCAGGGACTGTTGGTAAAATTCAATCGCTTTAAGATACTTACCTTTTTCACGGTAAACACTGCCCAAATTTATTATGGAATAAACTTCTCCTTGACGGTCGCCGATTTCCTGAAAGATAGCTAGGGACTTCTGGTAATATTCAATCGCTTTAGTAAAATGCCCTAGGTTAAAGTAAGCAGTGCCCAAATTTATTATGGAACGAGCTTCACTATTGTGATCTCCAACTTCTTGCGAGATAGCCAGGGACTTCTGGCTGTATTCAATAGCTTTCGGGTATTGTCCAAGGGAGTCGTAAGCAATGGCCAAATTACCCAAGGATTTGGCTTTCCCATTGCGATCGCCGATTTCCTGAAAAATAGTCAGGGATTGCTGGTAGTATTCAATCGCTTTCTGATACTGTCCTAATTTACGGTAAGCAACTCCAAAATTCATTAATGAAAGACCTTCGCCATTGCGATTACCAATTTCCTGAAAGAGAGCCAGGGACTGCTGATAGTATTCAATCGCTTTCTGATACTGTCCTAGGTTACTGTAAGCATTACCTAAATTCATTAAGGAATTAGCTTCCCCATTGCGATTACCAATTTCCTGAAAGAGAGCCAGGGACTGCTGATAGTATTTAACCACTTTCTGATACTGTCCTAAGTTACTGTAAGCATTGCCTAAATTCATTAAGGAATCGGCTTCTCCCTGGCGATCTCCTATTTCTTGCGAGATAGTCAGGGACTTCTGGCTGTATTCAATTGCTTTAGGGCTTTTTCCCAGGAATTCGTAAGTATTGCCCAAATTCCCCATGGAATCGGCTTCTCCCTGGCGATCTCGAATTTCCTGAAAGATAGCTAGGGACTGCCGGTAGTATTTAACACCTTTGGGATACTGCCCTAGGTTCCTGTAAGCACTGCCTAAATTCATTAAGGAATTAGCTTCACCCTGGCGATCTCGAATTTCCTGATAAATTGTTAGTGCCTTTTGCCAAGATTCTAAAGCTTCTTGATATTGACTAATTTGAAATTGTTGAATTCCTTGTTGTAGTAGCTGATTTGCTTCTAATTTCCTCTCAGATTGGGTGTGAGCTAAAACTGGAGTTACCAAAGATACCAATAATGCTGGAGCCACAACTGAGGAGATGGCAAGAAAAGAAAAGAATAAAATTATCTTGCCTTTTAATTTAGATTTCTGCTTAAGTAAATAACTCATGAAGAGGAATTAGTAAATTCGGGCGCTTACGCAAATGTTACTACGACAAATTACTTCCTGTTAAACGTGCATAATACTTATTAACAAACCGCTTCTAAAGATCAGACATTCAAACTTTAGATTTACGTTCTGTTGCCATTTCCTGTTTTACTTCTTGGACTAAATTGATAATTTTTTCTGGAGAATCATAACCAGCTTCCTTAAGATCTTGTTGGAATTGTTTTTGAAACTCATCCAAAGGCATCAATTTTTTTTGAGTAGAATTATTCATTGCGACTAAATTTTTAAGTTTTCAAACTTATTATAGTAGGGTGAGCAATGCCCACCTTACATGGCTGAAAACAAGCTTATAATCGAGGGGGTTAAACAGGCTGGAGAAAAATTAAACGATTTTGCCAATCATCTTGGGAATAATGATCCCAAAGCCAAATTAAAGAGCGCATTATTTGACCAAAATTATTTGAAGAAATGGATAGGTCATCAATAAAGATCACACCAGCATGGGAAATCTCAGCAGCTCCCCATTCGACTAATAAAGGAGGAATTGTTCTCAAATCATAGGTTACTAACGTCAAATTAGCATCATTGGCCGCCATTAAAATTAATTCGTCACCATGACCTAACAATTTACCTTCTTGCCAATGGAACAGGGAAATTATAGAAATTTCAGGACGCTTTTTTTGGAGCTCTGTAGCCACGATAGGTGAAATATTTTCATCCAAAAGAAACGATAACATTGCTATTCCTCAACCAAGACCTCAGAAGGAACCTTAATTAATTCCGTCTGGGGTAGAATACGTTTCAACGCGGTATAATTAAGAGCTCTATAATCGGAGATCGCATCTTCTATTTCCACGGGATAAGCTTCAGCATAATTAAGAGCAGCTAAAATCCATTCTTGAGGACGTTGAAAATGTAGGGTAATTTTGTCTGGTTGTAAATCATATGTTCGGGCAATGATAATAACTTGCCAGACAGCTAGATTAGAATTTTTCAGATATGCAGAACGCCCGACAGGGG
>JBCCYD010000241.1:0-9070 GCA_039190385.1 Cyanobacteria bacterium P01_F01_bin.143
CTTTTTTGGTCGATCTCTTCTGGTAAGATACTTATGCCCGTACCCTCAGCAATCTTTTGCCACAGATTGAGGGGAACTTTGAGCGCGAATAATCCAGTGGCAGTTTTGGGGGGATGCTCATATTTGATAATCTTGTCGTTTTGATTGCGCGGTTGATCTGGTTTAAAACAGCCCCAAATATCTTCGTCTCCACTCAAAAGATCGATCCCCGAACACCACCATCCTCCAGCATCGGTATGAGCATAACGCTGAAGAAATCCTTCACTAATTCTGCCGTCATTTCGTCTGGGTATAGAATTAGATTTCTCTCAAATTTCAGTAACCAGCATAATTTATAAAAATATGGGTACTAAACAAGCTGCTTCTCCATTAACTAAACTCTATAATCTCCCAATTACTAGTAAAACAAGATTAATTTCTTGGTTTGGTTTGGGAGCTTTAGCAATCGTAGTTGGCTCAGGAGGAATCATTCTCAGACAGAGTTTAGAAGAACAAAAAATTAAGGAAGTTGCTTCTCAAATCTCTGTTATTAAAAACCTAGTTTCTGAGGATATTATTAATCAGAAATTGGCAGATGTTCAGAAAACATCGACAGCATTTGCTAATACTGGTGATTATAGTGCAGTTTATTTACTTCAAGACTCAGGAGAATTTATCTTAGTAAATTCTTTCTCCACAGAGGCGGAAAAAAATAGTAAGTTACCTGACCTATCTTCAAGCAATATTTTACGCTTAGCAGCCAATAATGCAGGGCAAGTAGTCACTGAGCAGGGCAAAATTAATAATGAAACTTATACCTTAGCGGCTCAAGCAATTACGAATAATGATCAAGAGACGGCAGCTGTAATCGTCTATGGTAGAGCCAAGAATTCTTCAGTATTCTGGAGTAGTATCGGACTACAGATGACCTTGGCGGGGTTAGTCATCGCAGCGACTCTCTGGTTAACGGATTTCTTAGGAAGAGCAATCACCGAACCGATTCAAGAATTACAACAAATAACTCAAGATTTTGCCGAAGGGGATTTCCAAGCTAGAGTACCCATGCGAACTAATGATGAAATTGCTCTACTTGCGAGTACTTTTAATCAGTTAGCCGACTCAATTGAAACTAGTGAAAATAAATTACGGGAAGATGCTAAGCAAGCTCAAATACTGCAAAAGATTGCTTTGAGTTTTGGCGAAGCCTTAGAACCAAAAGCTATTTTTAAGATGGCAGTAGAAGAGGGTCGTCAAGTTTTAAATAGCGATCGCGTTATTTACTATTCTTTTGAAGAAGGATCGTCAGGAGAAATAATCGCCGAATCAGTTAAAGATAATTACCCTAAAGCCTTAGGCACTCAAATAAGCGATCCCTTTCTCGCTGAGCAGTATATGGACAAATATCGCTCAGGAGAAGTTCAAGCGATTTCTGATATCTCTCAAGCCGGTATTGACCAATCTGAGCTTCGGCCCTTAGAATCCTTGGCCGTCAAAGCTAATTTAATAATGCCAGTCTTGATTGGAGAACGATTGACTGGCTTAATTGTCGCTCATCAATGTGACAATCCTAGAGAATGGCAAATCAAAGAAGTTGAATTATTTAATAAAATAGCGCTTCAAACTGGTAATGCTTTAGAAAAAGCTGAGTTACTAGAAAAACAAAAACAGTCTCAAGAGAAAGAACGTCAGGCCAAAGAAAATTTACAGCGGCGAGCTTTAGAACTATTGATGGAAGTAGATCCTGTTAGCCAAGGGGATTTGACAATTCGAGCTCAAATTAAAGAAGATGAAATCGGCACAATTGCTGATTCTTATAATTCTACGATTGAAAGTTTGCGGAAATTAGTAACTCAAGTTCAAACCGCCGCTGCACTCGTCTCGACAACGACTAGTGCCAAAGAAACTTCAATTCAGGAATTATCTCAAGGTGCTTCGGAGCAAACTCAAGAAATCGCTAAGGCACTGGGGCGGATTCAAGCTATGACAAACTCAATTCAAGTTGTCGCCACCAATGCCGAAGCAGCGGAAAAAGCTGTTCGTCTCGCCTCAGATACGGTACAAGCAGGAGATGAGGTAATGAATAGAACGGTTGATGGCTTTAGTGCCATTCGTGAAACCGTTGCCGAAACAGCTAAAAAAGTTAAGCGGCTAGGGGAATCATCGCAAAAGATTTCTCGGGTGGTCAATCTGATTAGTAGCTTCGCCGATCAAACTAATTTGTTAGCATTAAATGCTTCTATTGAGGCTGCTCATGCTGGAGAGGAAGGTCGTGGTTTTGCGGTAGTAGCAGAAGAAGTCCGTTCCTTAGCTCGTCAATCAGCCGAAGCAACAGCAGATATTGAATCTCTGGTAGCAGAAATTCAAGCCGAGACCAATGAAGTAGTCGCAGCAATGGAATCAGGTACCGAACAGGTGGTAGCAGGAACTAAATTAGTCGATGAAACCCGGGCTTCCCTGAATCAAATAGCGCAGGTGAGTAGTCAGCTTGATGAGTTAGTTATCGCGATCGCTCAAGCAACCGTAGAACAATCCAAAGACTCGGAGGTAGTCAGTCATACTATGGAGCAAGTTGCTGCGGTTTCGGAGAAAACTGCCACAGAAGCTCTACAAGTATCTGATTCCTTTAAAGAACTACTCACCGTAGCTCAGGAATTACAAGCCAGCGTCAGTAAATTTAAAGTCAATTAGCCCTTACCATAATCAATTCTTTGTTTTAATCAGAACTTGTTATTTATCCTTGTCAAGATATGCCAACATCTACCCCCTTCGGCTTGAGCCGAGTAAATTTACGAAATAGGCTCTTATCCGTTATCTTGCCTACAGTACTCGGGACATTAACCGTCTCTGGTTTACTGGGATATCGGTTTCTGGTGCGATCGCAAGCTGAGCAAGAAATTAAAATTGCTAAATCTCCAACAGTACAAATTATTGACCCAAAAGCCGAGAGAGCGATTCAATTGCTTACGACTAACGGCTTAAGTGATGAGCTGAAAATTGGAGATGGCGCTGATTTGATAACAATAGCAAAATTACTCTTGCAACCTCAGACAAATCTAGAGAATCTAAAGCAAAAACTGCAAGCAAGCTATTCACTACAAGAGCTAGCCATAGAACCCTATGGAAGTGAAAATGGTTTGTTAAGGGTTAGTTTTGTCGCGAATAATAAATACTATAGTTTGCTACCACTTAAAGAGCAAAATTTGATTGCAATTACCTCCACAGAGCAACTAGAATTGCCGGATGCTGATGGAGAATTGATGGCCATGTTGTTGCCAATTTTTCTGGCTGCGGGAATTACAGTTACCATCATTATTTTCCTAGCGAACAAACTGTCGCAGCCGCTAGTAGATTTAGCCACTATTGTGGAAAAAGCTGCCGCTGGGGATTTAGAAACCTTGGCGCAACCCCGAGGAACTTGGGAAACACAAACTTTGGCTAATAGTTTTAATAATTTAATTTTACAAGTTAGAAAACTGGTTGAGCAGCAAAAAGCGGAGACTTTTAAAACTCAAACGCTTCAAGAGATTATTCTCCAAATTAACAACCAACAAGATCTCCAATTAATTAGTGAAATTATAGTTGGAAAACTACAATCAGTGTTGGCAGCCAATCGCGTTTTATTCTATGACTATGAAGCAAGAACTGTAATTGCCGAGAGTCTGGTTTCGGGATATTCATCCACCCTTGGAGAAGTCATTTATCCAGAGGAAGTTATTCAAGAGTTGCTAGCCCGAGTTAGTAACAATCAAGGACATAAGATTGACAATATTCAAGAAGTGGCTGTTTCCCAGTCTTATCGGCAGATCCTGGAAGCTCTGGAGGTCAAGTCTAGCTTAACCTATGGGATTGAATCCCAAGGGAAATATTTGGGTTTTTTAGTTGTTCATCAATGTGGTGAGCCTCGTATTTGGCAAGAGAGAGAAATAGATTTTGTCGAGCAGGTAAGGAATCAAATGGTCTTGGCTATAGATCGTTTAAATCTCCTAGAACAGCAAAAAAAGGCAGAAATACAAGCGAATCAGGCGCAAGAACAATTCGAAGCGCGAGCTTGGCAATTGCTTGAAGAAGTTGATGGTTTGACTCATGGAGATTTGACTATTCGAGCCAAAATTACTTCAGATGAAATTGGGACGATCGCTGATTCCTATAATGCAACCATCGAGAGTTTGCATAAACTAGTGACCCAAGTGAAAAATGTTGCTGAGGAAGTGGAAAATACCGCAGCAACTAATGAAACTCTAGTTCAGCAACTAGCAGTAAAAGCCGTCGATCAAGCAAGTGCGATCGAGGAGACTGTCTCGCAAATTCAAACCATGACAGAATCGATTCACAATGTCTCTGTCAATGCAGCACGAGCCGAAAAAATTGTTCAACAAGCCAACAATACGATTACCGACGGCGATCGGGCAATGAACCAAGCAGTGGTCAAAATTAATGGTTTGCAAGATACTGTTATTGAAACAGAGCAAAAAGTGAAACGACTGGGAGAATCTTCCCAAGAAATTTCTCAAGTAGTAAATTCTATTGGTCGTTTTGCCGCTCAAACTCATTTGCTGGCTTTAAAAGCTTCCATTGAAGCAGCACGAGCAGGAGAGCAGGGCAAAGGCTTTGCGGTAATTGCCGATGAAGTTCGTTCTTTAGCCGCTCAATCTGCAACAGCTACAGCTGATATTGATAATTTAGTAGCGAGGATTCAATTAGAAACTAATGAAGTGATTACGGCAATGGCTAATGGAACAAAACAAGTTGCCACTGGCACCGAACTTGTACAAAATACTCGTCAAAATCTCGGCAGCATTACCAATGCTAGTCAGGAAATTAGTCAATTAGTACAAGAGATTGCCCAGGCTGCAACTCAACAATCGCAAACTTCTGATTTAGTCAGTAAAAATATTGCCCATGTTGCGGTTACAGCTCAGGAAAATTCCCAGTCTGCCACAGAAGTTTCCCTTGAAATTGAAAAGTTACTTGCTGTAGCGACAAAATTGCAAGCAGGAATCGCCAAATTTAAAACTTAAAGCTCCTAAACTCTACCATGTCTCTCAATCCAGATATTCGCGATCAAGCCTATCAATTTTTTATTGAAGAAGCACAAGAACTTTTGCAGGTCCTAGAAGATGGTTTACTCCATCTTAGAGAAGATCATAGTACGCCAAAAGTTCACGAATTGATGCGGGCAGCCCATTCAATCAAGGGAGGAGCTGCTAGTGTGGAATTGGATGGGATTAAAAAATTAGCTCATCGTTTAGAAGATTTTTTTAAAGCGCTATATAGTGACAAAATTGAATTTGATAGCCATTTGGAAGGTTTATTGCTCCAGGGATATGATTGTTTACGCAATCCTCTAAATGAACAGATCTCTAAAGGGTCGTTTGATGAACAAGCAGCTCTAGCAAATGCTGAGCCGATCTTTGAGCAATTAGCAGAAATTCTCGCAGATGCACTGCAAGAAGGGGAAAGCTATATTCCCAGTGCGACGGATCTCGGGGTTGACATTGTGGCTTCGATTTTTGAAATTGATGTAGCCCAATCTTTAGAGCATCTCAATAATGTTTTGAATCAGCCTCAAGAGTTTGATGTTGCCCAAGAATTGCAAGCTCAGATCGAAATTTTAGCTGGATTTGCCGAATTATTTAATCTCTCTGGCTTTAATGAAATTATTGATTTGGCTAATCAGGTATTAACTCAATATCCCGAAAATGCCCTTGAGATCACGAAAATTTTAGTTGCCGATTGTCAGAATGCAAGAACTGCTGTTTTAGAAGGCGATCGCGATCGAGGAGGAGAACCTTCTCCCGAATTATTGGCCCTCGGCTCTGGCAATTATGTGAACGTTGATGAGCAACAGATAATAGCTGAAGCAGATTTGCCGATTGACGATGTTTTTGGTGGCGATGTTTTTGGTGATAATGCTTTTGATGAGGTCACTGTTTCGGAAGAAGAAGATCAGACTCTTAGCGAAATCTTTGGGGTCTCAGGAGTCGTTCCCGAATCTCAAGCTCAAGAACCGCAAGAATCTCAAGAACCTGAAGAACCTGAAGAGACCATTCAAGATGCAGCTGAAACCATACCGACCTCATTCGTAGAGGATATTTGGGAAGACCCGGAAGCAACTCTCACTTCAGCCGACTCAGAAATTTCTAATTTCCTTGAGGATATTAACGCAGAACCTTGGAATAACAAAATAAGTCCCGAAGAACTCGCCAAAGGGAAACTCACGCAAATGTCTTTGGCTGCAACTTCTGATTTGGAAGATGTTTTTGGTTCAATCCCTTCAACCCAAGAGTTTGATTTGCCTGATATTCCCTCAGCAGAAGCAGAGGCCACAGAAGAATTTGCGACCCCAGAAAATCTGGAGGAGGCAATCCAATCAGTTGGGAAAATTTTTGACCGTTTACCTGAGATTGAAGCTGTACCCATTGCCACCCCAGAATTATATCCTCCCAATTCATCTCCAAGTAAATCGCCCAAGTCCCAACAAACAACCGTAGGTAGTGATCTTACAGTCAGAATTAGTCTTGATCGTCTAGAAAGGATGAATAATCTAATCGGCGAACTGGTGATCAATCGTAATAGTCTTTCACTACAAAATGAGCAACTACAAGATAATGTTCAAGAGTTAATCAATAAATTTACACGTTTTCACAGTCTAACTAGCAATTTACGAGAATTTTCCGATCAATTGTTAGTAGGCACAGAGAATTCTTCGCAAAATTCCCTCCCAACTGCCCAAGATAATTTAGCAGAATTTGATTCTTTGGAGATGGATAGTTATGGAAAATTGCATCTTCTACTTCAAGAAATCTCCGAAGAAATCTTACAACTCGAAGAAGGGGTTGAGGATATTGCCCTATTTGCTCAACAATCTGATCGCACTATTAATTTACAGCGTCAAATGCTTGGTCAGATGCGGGACGAAATGATGTGGGCCAGGATGCTTCCTTTAGAGCAAATCCTCAAACGCTTCCCTCGTATTCTAAGAGATCTGTCTAATAAATATAAAAAACAAGTCAGTCTCAATATGATAGGCACTGGGGTTTTAGTCGATAAGGCAGTACTGGAAAAACTCTATGATCCTTTACTTCATTTACTGAGAAATGCTTTTGATCATGGAATTGAATCGAGCGAGCTTCGCCAACAAAGAGGTAAATCAGAATCAGGCAAAATTGATATCCATGCCTATTATCAAGGGAATCAAACAGTTATTGAAGTAAGAGATGATGGTGAAGGTTTAAACGTCCAAAAAATTGCCAAAAAAGCAATTAAAAAAGGTCTGATTTCCCCAGCTGACGTAGCTTTGACGACCAATGAAACTCTGTTTAATTTAATTTTTGAGCCAGGATTTTCCACTGCGGAGCACATTAGTGAGGTTTCGGGGCGTGGTGTGGGGATGAACATTGTGCGATCGCAAATAGAATCGCTTAAAGGAAATATCACTGTTCATTCAGTTTCTGGTCAAGGGACGATATTCACTCTCCGTCTACCCTTAACTTTGACCATTGCCAAACTATTAGTCTTCACTTTATCCCAAACTGCTTTTGCTATTCCTTCCGATAGCATCGCCGAAATTATTATTCCCCTGGCCGAACAAATTAAAATATCGGGCACGCAAAGATTTCTCTTTTGGGAAGAAAATTTAGTTCCGATCTATTCTCTAGACGAACTATTGCAATACAACTGCCAAATTGCTACTAATCAGACCAACAGTAAAGCTTTTGAGTCTGTTACAGCACCAAAAGATTGGGCCTTCCCATTATTAATCTTGCGACGAGGACAACAATTTTTTGCCCTTGAAATCCAACGATTGATTAGCGAACAAGAACTAGTCATCAAACCATTTAGTCAAGTGATAAAAGCGCCTCTTTATACCTATGGCTGCACAATTCTCGGTGATGGAACTTTGATCCCTGTCCTCAATGGCGCAACTTTAATTGATGAGTTTTTAGGTGTACCCAATGAGGCAAAATCAACTAGTCAAGAACCAGTAATAGATCTAGATCTACAAGAGCTTGAATTACAAGATTTTGAACCTAAACAGACAATTGCTCAATCCCCTGTGGTTAAAATCAAAACAATTATGGTGGTGGATGACTCTACTGCATTACGGAAAACCATGGCTTTGAGCCTGGAAAATCAAGGATACAAAGTTGTACAGGCCAAAGATGGACGAGATGCTGTAGATCAATTTCAAAAGGTGTCCGAGCTAGATCTAATTGTTTGTGATATTGAAATGCCTAACATGAATGGCTTCGAGTTTTTAGGCGTTCGGCGTCGTGATTCGTTGATGAAAGAAGTTCCTGTAATTATGTTGACTTCTCGCAGTGGAAATAAACATCGTAATTTAGCAACGCAGCTAGGTGCCAATGGCTATTTTACGAAGCCTTATGTCGAACAAGAATTTCTTAAAGAACTGAATAAAATATTGAGCGATCGCAAAACCAAGGCTAGCCAGCAAACTGCCACTGCAACAAAAATATCCAACAACATAACCATTCTTGTCATAGATGATTCTTCCTCTTTACGCCGTACTATGGCTCTGAGTTTAGAGAATCAAGGTTATCGAGTCTTGCAGGCTAGAGATGGTGAAGAAGGGTTAGCCCACATGACAAATAATCCTCAGATTGCCTTGGCAATTTGTGATATTGAAATGCCAAATACTAACGGCTTCGAGTTGTTAACTACTCGTCGTCAAGAACCTCAGCTGATGAAAATTCCTGTAGCAATACTGTCTTCTCGCAGTGGCGACAAAAATCGCAATTTGGCCAAACAATTAGGAGCGGATGCTTACTTTAGCAAACCTTATGTAGAAAAAGAATTTTTATCTAGGATCAAAAATTTAATTCAAATACAACACTAAACTTTTAAATTATCGAAATACGATGGTTAATCCAACCTTAAATTACTCTAACGCAAATAAATCGGCGACAATTATCCCCCAGATAATCAATTCTTCCCTAAAATTGGTAGTTTTTCCCGTTGGCAAATTAACCTTGTCATTACCCGTTGAACAAGTGACTAAGGTTACTAAATATAGTCCAACTCATGGTAGCGGATTGAGTCATGTGAACCTAACCCATTTAGAGGAACAGGA
>JBCCYD010000242.1:0-9064 GCA_039190385.1 Cyanobacteria bacterium P01_F01_bin.143
GTAATATCTTTGAAGTTATTTAAAGCCAGAGAATTTAGATAAGTAATATTACTATGGAGATCAATTTCAATGATTGACTGAGAGCTCAAATCCGCGACAGAAGTTAAACGATTTAATTCTAAATCATTGAGCTTTTCAACCTGATTTTGTTTTTCCTCATCCTCATCAGCAGCAATTAAAGTTTCCTTGTTAATTAAAGTTTGTTTACTATAATCTTCTGATTCTGCTTCTCTAGAAGATTCGAGAATGGAGTTTCCCGAATTTCCTGGTAATCCAGAAGTATCATTGGTAATTTGATATTTTGCTTTTAAGTTCGTACTAAATTTTATGGTATCTCCATTTTTTAATTCATGAACTAAGCATTTTTTTTCATTGATTATAATGCCATTGCGACTCCTATTTCCTTGCAAATCACCATCTAAAATCCAATAGGAATAACTATTATTCTTGACGTCAGTTCTCCTTAGCAAAGTAGCATGATTTCGCGATACTTTTTGCGAAGAAAGCACAATATCATTACTCGAATGCCTTCCAATAGAATAGGTAGCTTCATTTAAAGTAATTGTCTTACTAGAAGTCGAATCTTCAATAATTAATACATGATGCTTAATGCCTAATTCATTCATTCTTTTTCATAAAATGTTGAATATTTATTTAGTGAAATATCTAGGAGTCAATCTATAGTTCCCTAAAATAGCTTGAAAAATATCATTGTAAGAAGGTAAAAGGTAAGAGGTAAAAACTAAGAGATTGGGGCGTGTCGTCATTTGAAGGATTTGAAGGAGAAGATGCCCTACTTATCCCTCAGCTTTCCTCTAGCCTTTTTCTCTATGTTTAAAGATTGAGGTCTGTGACAGCGCCTAAACTACTTGAGGAGACTAACTTAGCATATTTTGCTAAAACTCCTCTGGTATAACGAGGTGCAGGAGGTTGCCAATTAGCTTGACGTTGGGCTAATTCTGATTCGGGAACATTAAGTTGGAGTAATTTTTGATGAGCATCGATCGTGATACTATCTCCTTCTTCGACAAAGGCAATGGTGCCGCCAACTGCTGCTTCTGGAGCGACATGACCGACAACCAGACCATAGGTTCCCCCAGAAAAACGACCATCAGTAATTAGGCCGACAGAATCACCTAATCCCGCGCCAATAATTGCTGCGGTGGGAGCTAGCATTTCTCGCATGCCTGGCCCTCCTTTAGGTCCTTCATAGCGCACTAAAATGACATCACCGGCGTTGATTTTGCCTTTTAAAATAGCATCGAGACAGGATTCCTCGGATTCAAAAACTCTAGCAGGCCCGGTAATTTGGGGATTTTTTACACCGCTAATTTTCGCGACCGAACCTTCTGTGGCAAGATTTCCTTTGAGTACCGCTAAATGTCCTTCTTGATAGACAGGTTTACCCCAAGGACGAATAACATCTTGGTTGGTTGGGGGAGCATCGGGAACTTCGGCGAGCACTTCAGCAATAGTTTGTCCGGAAATAGTTAGTGCATCACCATGAAGCAAACCCTGTTGGAGTAGCATTTTCATTACTAGAGGGATACCACCTACTTTATGGAGATCTGTTGCTACATATCTACCAGAGGGTTTGAGGTCACAGAGCACGGGGACTCGTTGACGAATAGTTTCAAAATCATCGATGGTTAATGTTACGCCAATGGTATTTGCGATCGCGAGTAGATGTAACACCGCATTGGTAGAACCACCCACGGCCATAATCACCGAGATCGCATTTTCAAAGGCTTTACGAGTTAAAATCTGGCTGGGCAGAATTTGTTTCCGCACTGCTTCTACCAAGACAAAACCTGATTTTTCAGTGCTTTCGGCTTTTTCTTCGTCTTCTGCTGCCATAGTTGAGGAGTAAGGTAAACTTAATCCCATAGTTTCAATCGCGGAGGACATGGTATTAGCGGTATACATCCCCCCACAGGAACCAGCTCCAGGGCAAGCATTTCGTTCGATCGCTGTTAGTTCTGCTTCATCAATTTTCCCGGCACTAAATTGACCTACAGCTTCAAAAGCACTGACTACGGTTAAGTCTTCCCCGTTGTAATGTCCAGGCTTAATGGTGCCACCATAGACGAAAATAGCGGGAATATTCATCCGCGCGATCGCGATTATCGCCCCAGGCATATTTTTATCACAACCACCAATTGCCATCACGCCATCCATACTCTGCCCATTACAAGCAGTTTCAATCGAGTCAGCAATCACATCACGGGATACCAGAGAATATTTCATGCCTTGGGTCCCCATCGAGATGCCATCACTAATGGTGATTGTGCCAAATATTTGCGGCATCGCCCCTGCTTCTCTAAGGGCAGTTTCGCCCCGTTTTGCTAGGTCATTAATTCCCATATTGCAAGGTGTGATCGTACTATACCCATTGGCCAAGCCGATTATGGGCTTAGTAAAATCTTCATCCTCAAAACCCGTTGCTCTGAGCATGGCACGGTTAGGCGATCGCTGATGTCCTTGGGTTACAACTTGGCTTCTGCGGTTTTCTGGCATAACATTTCTCTCCTTCTGGTTCTGGCACTCAATATATGATGAACTATTGAGGGTTCATTATGAATAAAATTCTGGCCTTATCAAAATTTTTTCATAAATCATAAAAAAACAATCATACAACAATTTATTTTTCTATAAATCTTCTTCTGTTAACTCTGCAATTCTCATTAAAGCTTTCAATGTTCCTATCTTTAAGTCTTGATTTTTGTGAACAGGAATAGATAAAATTTTGGTCACTCCAGTTTTCGTATAAATTATGATGACTACCAGTAACTTTTTTTAGTATTCAGCCTTTTTTCTCAACTATCTTACATAGCTTTTTGCCAGAAACAGATTTCATACTGCAACCTCAATAATTTGAGCACCGTTTTCAACAGTATGATTTTCATTTGCTACTTCTAACCATCCACTTATCGCATCTTTGAGATTGTTTTCTAGCTCTTCTATTGTGTCCCCTTCGGTGATACATCCTGGTAAAGCTGGAACTTCTGCCCAGTAGCTTCCTTCTTCTGCTGGATGAATTATCGCTTTTATTTTCATAGTATAGATAGTTTTTAATTTTCTATTCTACTTTGAAATTATTGGATTAGAAGTTGCGATCTCTCTTTATCAGTATTGCGATTGCGGCATAATTGAAATCTATTTTTGAGCAGTTGATAACCATTCTAAAGAGGGCTTACGCTGATTCTTTGCACAATCCTGTAAGTAAAGATTAATCAGACTTTGATATGGAATTCCTGTATCTTCGGCAAGATTTTTAAAGTAACTTATGACTTCTTCCTCTAACCGAATTGTAACCTGCTTTTTCAGTTTCTTGATATAAGGATTTTTGGTTGATTGAGAAAAATCATATTCTTCTTTCATTCGTAAAATTGACGGTACTGTTGCCGTTCTCGCTTGGTTGCTTTGCGAGCAGAAATAATGCGGATCAGCTCAATATCCTCTTGATAAATATGAGACACTACAAGCAAACGTAATGAACTACTCATCCCTAATAGAATATGACGCTCTTCATCCATTGAGTGTTCTGAATCGTAACGAAGACGGGCATTTCCATCATAGAAAACGGTTTGTGCTTCATCAAAAGTTACACCATGCTTTTGTTCATTACTCTCAGCTTTTAACTTATCCCACTCAAATCTAAGCTCGCTCATAACTACATTGTATTTACATGCTTGCTAATGTTCAAGTTAGAATTGCTTGATGATTTGATTGAATATTTTTAGCGCGATCGCTCTTTATTAGTACTTATATCACAAAATTCAATCTAATAGTAGAGATTGAATTACTAATCCTTTGCCTCCAAGCTTTCTAAGCAACTCTTCAAATCTTGATTGTCTTTCTTCAACTTATCCAACTCTTCTCTCAACTCCTTCACTGCTTTATCATTACCAATATTCTTCTGAACCTTACTAATCGCTTCATCAGCTCATCTTTTCACCCTACTATCGGGAGATTTTGCTAACAAATTTTGTAAAATCGCGATTTTTAATAACTATTATTATGATCGCTAGTAATAAAGAAAAATTTTCGATTCTATTTAGTAGTTACCCTCAAAATAAGATAATATCAAGATAGCAAAAAAAATATTTTAACAATGAATTTCAACATTTATATAGAAGACCCACTAGGTAATCGGCTTGAAGAGAGTGTTAAAAAATCAGGAAAATCTCGAAATGAAATTATTCAAGAAGCTATTCAACTATGGTTAGAACGACAACAAAAATCACAATGGCCACAGTCAATCCTAGATTGGCAGGGAGTTTCTGATGCAATTAAATTTGAATCTTATAGAGAAGAACTATTGCCTCCAGGTGAATCCGACATATTCTAATGATTTACCTACTGGATACTTGTGTTGTCAGTGATTTTGTTAGCGGAGATAAGTTCACGTTAAATAAAATCAGACAAAAAACACCCGATGATTTGTCAGTTTCAACTTTAACAGTCATGGAAATTTATTACGGACTCAAATTAAATCCAGCCAAAGCTCGAAAAATACAGCCTATCATCGAACAATTTCTGGACAGAATCAATATCATCGATTTTACGAATAAAGAAGCTGAAACAACAGCTTTGATACATTCTGTTCTCAAGAAAGCAGGAACACCTATTGGAGCATATGATCTTTTGATCGGTGCTACTGCTCTAGCAAATGATTTAACTCTAGTAACATCCAACACTAGAGAATTTAAACGTATTGCCAATTTATCTCTAGAAAATTGGCGTGAAGATGATTAAAACTTGCTTTCTTTTTCACAATCTCATTACTTATTCTTTATCATCAGGAGATTAAGCCGACAGATTTTGTAAAATAGCGAGCGCTTGTTACCAGTATCGCGATCGCTTGATTCTCTGCTCCCTAAAGCAAGTACCTTATGTACCTCAATAATTCGAACAGGATTCTATCTATACAAACCAATCTTCATCCAAAAATTGCTCAACTTTGTGGGGATATTTTTCAGGAAATAAATTCAAAGAGAGATTAGTTTCTAATGATGCATCTTTACGAGCTTTTTGATAAGTCACTTCAAATTTCAAGTTCAAATAGTTTTTTAAACTAGGGCTATCTTCTAATTGCTCCAAAATTCTTCGGCGATGATCAATAATAGTATATTTCCAATTATTAGTTCTTTTTTCAGGTTGAAATTTCCATTTAAGCAAATGCATCAATAAAATTCGTAAATTACTGGTTAGTCTCTGCTTTTGAGATTTCCCCATATCATCTATTTCTTCCCATAAATTATCCCAATCCATCTCATTCCATCTTTTTTCCTGGATTTTCTGAAGTGTATCTTCTACCCACAAATAATAATCTTTTTCGTATAAATTATTTGACATGACATGACACAACCTAATTTCCTAAACTTGAAAAACTTAAGCCGATATCTTAGCTTCAATATATTCAATCGAACTATTTGGTAAGGGTATTTCCTTCCCATCTTCTTGCAAACTTTCTAAATGAAATTCTATTGCTTCTTGAATTAATATTTTTACTTCTGCTTCTGTCTCTCCTACTGCTACACAACCAGGTAAATCAGGAATATAAGCACCGTAGCTACTATTTCCTTTTTCAATGATTACTGCATATTTCATTATTTAATCCTCGTTTATTTGAGCTTGCTTATAAATACTTTTTAATGTCCCAACAGGAATATCTACACTAAGTTTTCCCGATACCGTAACTGTACCTGATTTGTTTGAGTGTTTGTATTGGCGATGGCTACCTCTCGTTCTTTTTAGATACCAGCCATCTTGTTCTAATATTTTAATTATTTCGCGTACTTTCATAGGGAAATAATGGCAATAATCCTGAAATCGATGATCTCACTTTCTATTAAGGGACACAATAATGATATCCCTTAAGGTGAAAATAATTACTTACTTTTAGCCTCCAAATTTTCTAAACGACTCTTCAAATCTTGATTATCTTTCTTCAATTTATCTAACTCCTCCCTTAACTCCTTAACAGCCTTATCACTACCAATATTTTTCTGCACTCTACTAATCGCTTCATCAGCTCTTCTTTTCACCCTACCATCAGGAGTTTGTGCCGAAAGACTTTGTAAAATTGCGATCGCTTTAGGAGTTTGCATCTGACCCAAGGCTCCAGAAACAGCAACCTGTGTCAAAAAGAAACTTTCCCCAGATAAAGATTCTAATTGCTCTAAGATCTCGGCAATCTTCTCAGGAGTTTGACCCGTTGAAACCGCACCCAAAGCACGGATTGATGCTAAACGTAAAGCTTGCGGAGTACCAGGTTTCGTATATTCAATGATGATATCGACAGCAGTTGCTGAAGTTGTCATTTTGCTCAATCCCGCGATCGCGCCACTGCGGACAGTTTCATTCCAACCAGCACGAGTCTTTAAGATATCCTGCAAAGTCTTGACAACTTCTTCCTGTTTCTTCTTCAAATTTCCTGAGACCATGCCCCCTAAAACACGAGCTGCTGAGGCTTCGGCATAATAGCTAGCATCTGGTGTAGCTAAACATTGCTTGATTTTTTCATAGGCATCAACTGTTTTAAAATTCCCCAAAGCTTCAATTGCCGCACGACGCACCCGAGCATTCTTATCCTGTAAACCTTTCACCAAAGCTTCTGCTGCTTGATTGAGTTTAATTTTCCCGAGAGTTTTAGCAACTTCTACTCTGACTCCCCAAAAACTATCTTCTGTTAAAGATTCGGCTAAAGCTTTGACAATTTCTAATCCGCCCTTTTTCTCTAAAGCTTTGATTGCATAAATTCTAGAAATCGGATCGCTGTCATATTTGAGTTGATTCTTCAATTGGGCAACGGGATATTCTAGCTTTACTGTCTTGAGAATGTAGTTATTAACATCAAAACTAATGAAATCGGGTTTTTTCTCTAAAGGAAAATAGAAAGCTTGTTCTTTTTGATGGATGCGTAAATTGTAATTTTGCGGTGCATTATCGATATAACCAAAAGCGATCGGGATTTTGAGATCAAATAATTTGCTATTGCTTCCAGTCTTATTATCCTTAGCTTGAGTTTGGGTAACAGTTAACTTAGCAAGATTACTATCACTGTCCCAAGAATAGGCAATTTTATAATCGGGATGTCCACCACGAAAAACATATTGATCGAACAAACCAGCTAAGTTATAACCTGTAGCGGTATCGATCGCCCGTAAAAGATCTACAGTTTCTACTGTTTTATGGGCATTATCATTAACAAAAGTATGAATTGCCTTATCGAATAACTCTTTACCAAGAATTCCTCGAATCATATGATAAACACAAGCACCTTTTTCATAAAGATGTCGGTCATAAAGTTCGATCGCTTCTCGATAGATATTAGTCACAATCGGACGACGATAACGAGAGCTATCTTCAGCTAAATAACTTCTGGCTTCATTGAGCAAATAATAAGTAGCATCATCTTCACCATATTCATGTTCCGTCCAAAGAACTTCGGCATAGGAAGCCATTCCTTCTTTGATCCAAGCATGAGACCAATGTTTAATCACAACCAAATCACCAAACCATTGATGAGCCAGTTCATGCAATACCAAACTTTCGGTACGCATGTTATCCAGAGCTGCCCGTTCATCTAATAAACAGCGATCGGTTAAAAGCGTTGTGGAAGTATTCTCCATGCCGCCAAATATGAAGTCATCTACGCAAACTTGAGCATATTTGGGAAAGGGATAGGTATAGCCGTATTTTTTCGATAAATACTCCATCATCTGTGGAGTTTTACCCATACTTCTTTGCCCGTCTGCTTCTCGACCTTTTTCAACGTAATAAGTAACGGGAATACCTTGCCAACTATCGGTTAACTCGGCAAAATCGCCGACAGATAAAGTCATTAGGTAGGTTGGATGAACTTGTTTTTGATACCAATGGTAAATTTTATCTGAGCCTACGGTTTCGGTGTTAATAAGTTCTCCATTGGATATCGCCATATATTTTGCGGGAACTCTGACTTTAATCTCCGATGTCGCTAATTGACCAGGATAATCGAAGCAGGGAAACCAAAAACGTGAGTCTTCATCTTCTCCTTGAGTCCATACTTGCGTTGGTTTGTTGGGGTAATGTTCGTCGGGTTGAATGAAATAGATCCCTCTTTGGGGATGATCTACGTTATAGGCGATCGCGATATCAATTTTATCTTCTGTAGTGGGTTGCAATAAATTGATTTGCAGCTTTTCTCCGTCATAATCAAAGGGTTGACTCACTCCAGCGATTAATACTGACTCTATATTTAAATCAACTGCATCTAGGGTAAGCTGTTCGATACCTGAGCGGACAGGAGTTATGGTAATGGTGCAAGTTCCTGTGAAACTTTGGTTAGGAATATCTAGTGATAAATCTAATAATATATGGTTAACTTGTCCAGGGCGATCGGGATTGTAGTGAGGTTTGGCTCCTGGAAGTTCAAAAGATTTGGTTTTTTTCTCTTCGGTATCGAAATATAGCGACATAAGGGATGTGAGTAAGATAATTATATAGATATCATCTTACTCAATTTGGCATCATCGTACCGTAGATTGGACAATTCACTGATAATTGCTAACTGATCACTGATCACTGATCACTGTTTTTTCCGATAGACTTGCCAGCCTGTGTAACATAACAAAAAAGTTGCAGCGATCGCGTAGCCCCAACCGCTAGGCATATTAGAAAAACCCATTGCTAAACTACCAACCCAAAGTGTCAAGGCATAAATAAACAACACCGTCAGCCGTTGAGAAATTCCTGCTTTCAATAACCAATGATGCAAATGGCTCTTATCCGCGACAAAAGGTGATTTTCCTTTACTAATCCGAGAAAAAATCACAGCCGACATATCAATAATAGGTACAGCCAAAATCAAATAGGGCAATAAAACCGCAGTCATGGCAGTTGTTTTCACCAAGCCAATGATGCCAACTCCGGCTAGGGTAAAGCCCATAAAATAAGCTCCCCCATCACCCATGAAAATTTGAGCAGGATTGAAGTTGTAACGCAAAAATCCCAGAGCCGCCCCTGCCAAAGCAGCAGCAATCAAAGCAGCTGCAGTTTGATCCATAAATAAAGTCAC
>JBCCYD010000243.1:0-9053 GCA_039190385.1 Cyanobacteria bacterium P01_F01_bin.143
AATTTTGCTGACTTCCAGGCCGCGATCGCTAGCTGCCTTGAAAAAACTAATACCGAATACAAGGAGCAATTAGCTACTCTACTTAGTTGGAATTTTCAATCCTTTCAAAAAGTCCAGATCTCAGCCGTCTAGAGTATAGCTTTACAAGCAGGAATTTCTTACGCAGGAACTCCCGATAATATCGGATTTATTGGTGATTTACAGTTTGGGGATTATGACTTTGAAACAGCAATTCAATTAGATCTGACAGATCCACAGAAAAATGCTTTCTTGTTAACTTTGGATCAACCGATTACTCTGACTAATTTATTATTAGGGCCAGTAGGCTCCTATGTGGCAGGACAAGCTAGTAATCAGTTTGAACCAATAGAATCGGTATTTGATGTACTGGATAGTATTTTTGATTTGACTATTGAATCTCTTGATAGCGATGATGATGGCGATCGCGACCCCCTATTTCGTTATGTTCCTGTTGATACGACGATCGCAGGAGATTTCTTTACTCAAGGCATCAGTATCAATGGCGCGATCGATGCTTGGGGTTACGAAGGAGAATTAATTGTTGATATTTACAATTCATTCATTGGTACACCCAGTATTGAAGGATCATTAAGCTTAGAAAAAATTGATTTTGGTGGTGACTATTTTGCACTGCAAGGACAAGGCGGCGACGACATCGAGTTTGCTTGGGCAGGAACTCCTACCGATTTACATCTTAATGGTGATGTCGAGCTAATTCTCTTCGGTCACAATGTCGCCAGTACAAGTGTCAATATTGGATTCGATCGCGCTGAAATGGCAGTAAATTTGGATCTGTTTAATGTTTTAGAGATTGACGGCGAACTATTTATCGGCAATTCTCAAGAAACGGAAGTTAGTGAGGGAAGTTACGACAATGCCACGGGAACTTATCAGCTAAATACGCAAACTGAAACTAATTCCTATCTTACTTTAGCTGGCGAAGACCAACAAACCTCTTTATTATTTGATGGCGTTGATGATTCGGTTACTGTTAATTCTGAGACTGTAAACCTAACCAATAATGACTTTACCCTAGAAGTTTGGATTAAGACTGACCATACAGGTTCCCAGGATATTATTGTCAAAGACGATGGTGATGGCGTCTATGAAGCAGGAGAGAAACGCCTCTTTATGCTTGGCAATGGAACAGTGGCTTTTGCTGGTAGGGGAAATGGCAGAATTTCTGGTAGTACAGCGATTAATGACGGCAAATGGCATCATATAGCAGTAGTTTGGGATTATCAAACTGGCACAAATGGTACAGGAAAAATATATTTAGACGGAGTAGAAGACACCGATCTCGAAACTTATGGTTTGTATGCGGCTAATAATCAAGATAATAGTGGCGATAGTTTAAAATTAGGTGCCTCAGTTGGTAATAATCCCTTTGCTGGAGAACTTGATGAGTTGCGTTTTTGGAGTAAAACCAGAACTCAAGCTGAAATTCAAGTAGATATGAATCAGCGTCTTAATGGTGATGAGACAGGTTTAGATATTTATTTGCCTATTGAGGAAAGCGATCGCGGATCACATTCTACTTTATCAACCACTAGTTATGCTAAAGGTGGCGAAGCTCGGGAAATCTTAAATCTTCCCCTAACTATCGAATCAGGAATAATTAATCCGAGTAATAATGGTCTAATCTTAGAAACCTTTAACAATGCTAACTTAGAAGGCGATCCAGTTAAAATTGAGCAAGTTAATCAAGTTAGTGTTTCTGACAGTGGCGAAGCTAGTTACCGTTGGAGCGGCTATATTGAAGCTCCGGTTACCGGAACTTACACTTTTAAAACTACGGCTGAACATGGGGCAAGGCTTGTAGTAGATGACTTTGAATTGATTGATAATTGGCAGGATGCCACTACTGTCTGGGAAGGCGATGGCAATAACGATTACTGGAAAGTTCAAGATTATCTGGGAAGCTATGAATTACGCGAAGAATGGACTATAGAAGCTTGGGTTAGACCAGATAGCAGTGGGCCTAATGACTATCAAAAAGCACCCATCATTTGGAAACATGGTGATGGTTCAGAAGGGCATACTTTTGGTTTAGGTTGGGAAAATAATAAATTTGTTGCTGGCTACCGGAAAGAATCTAATAACAATCATATAAAAGTTTCTTCTAATAGTCATAGTTCTGGGCAGTTCTATCATGTGGCTGCTGTTGCTTATCGAGACGGAAATAATAATAATCAGGGCGTAATCAAAATTTATGTCAATGGGGTACTCGAAGGCACGATTAATAATATTGGCAATGCTAAATCTAATGGAGGAGACAAAGCCTTAACTATCGGTGGAAATACCAATAAAGAAAACGTTTCTAAAGGAATTTTTGATGGCGCGATCGATGAAGTCCGAGTGTGGGATAAACGTTTAACTACTAGTGAGATTGAAGAGCTGGCTGATCAAACAAAAGAAGTAACAGGTGATGAAGATGGCTTAATGGGTTATTGGGACTTTGAAAATGCTCAAGGCACCACAGTCTATGATCGCACTCCGACTAAAAATTCTGGCTATATCGAAGGAGATCCTGATGTTGAGTGGAATTTAAAATCTTACACATCAGATTATAGTCAGCAACTAACGTCGGGCAGTTCAATAACAGAAACTGCAACTATCGAATTGGAAGCTGGTGAGCTTTATCCCATTGTTCTAGAATCTCCTAACTATCAGAGTGGAGCAAATGTTAACTTATCTTGGGCTTATCCAGGTCAATCCTTACCAAACATTCCTGGTTTTCAATTCGGATTGGAAACTGGTGGGCTTTCTCCCATTGTTCTAGGATCTCCTAACTATCAGAATGGAGCAACTGTTAACTTGCCTTGGCCGTATTCAAGTCAAGTTTTACAAACCATTCCAGCATCTCAATTCGCGATCGCGGAAACAGTTCCCGAAGGTTGGACAATTAATGGTGGCGAAATTGGTCATCGGTTCTACGGTACTGATGAAGATGGCGCTTTTGAGTTTACTGGAACAGATGCTCGCAATGCGATTTCTCCTGCAGTTAATGTCAGTCAAGGAGGCTATTTACATTTCGATCTAATTTGGGGTGGCGATGTTAAAAAATTCCGCACAGGAAATAATGTTACCGAAAATAATGGGGGTTCTCCAGCAGAAGATGGAGATAACATTGTCTTACAATATTCTATCAATGATGGCGTAAATTGGACTCAGATTAAAACCTATCAACGAAGCGATTATGGTGGGGAATGGAATCCCATTAAAGTAAGCATTCCTGCCTCGGCACAAACTGAAGCAACTCGTTTTCGCTGGAAACAAAATACCTTCAACAGCGGTGCACTTGAAATTGCTGCCAACATCAATAGTGATTTTTGGGCGTTAGATAATGTTGATATTGTCACCAATGTTGATATTATCACCGAAGATCAAAGTCAGATTGCCCATTGGAGCTTAGGCATCGATGACTGGGGTGATAATAAAGCCAAAAATGAAGGAAGTTTAGGCAATGCAGTTAATGGAACTTATAAGAACTTTCCTTCTCTGATAGGAGGATTTACAAATCTAGATTTGGTAGATAGTTTAGTACTTGGTGGCGACGGTGCTGTTAAGTTTAATGGCAATGATCAAGGCGTATTAATTCCTGATCATTCCTCAATTAATACTGGAGGGCCTTACGCTGAAAGGACTATCGAATTATGGTTCAAAGCAGATAACGTTAATGGAACACAAGTTCTCTTTGAAGAAGGAGGCACAGCGGGTGGTCTCAATATTTATCTTGATAATGACCAATTGAACTTGGGTGTTTGGAGAAGTAATCAGGGACAATGGCTAAGCGAAACTGTTCAGGCTAAGGAAATCTATCATGTAGTTTTGACTTTTGATGATGGTCAACTTACGGGGTATCTCAATGGTGGAGAGATTGGTTCTGTTGCTGCTGGCTTTAGTACAATTCCTTCCCATTCAGGAGATATCGCGATCGCGCAAAGACAACAGGATACTCGTTTCTCTAATAGTTTATCTGTATCGGGCAATGGCGACTATTTTGATGGTGTAATTGATGATGTTGCTCTGTATGATATTGCTTTATCCCCAGAGGAAGTAGCAGAAAAATACATTATTTCTAGTGGTAATGACATTATCCGTTCCTACACCATCAATGGAGCACAGATATTTACTCCCGATATTACTAATGATGATGCTGGGCCTAATGGACAATTTACCATTCTGGGTTCTGGAGAGGTTAGTTTCTTAGGTCAAACTTTTTCTACCCTAAATTTCGATATTACTGCTCAGGGATTGAATTTAGAGCTAGATAATCAATTTAATCTGGGTTCAATTGGCTCGGTTCAAACAGAACTAGATCTTTCAACAGGAACCAATGGCATTGCGGTTACTGGCGAGTTGGACTTAGAATTTCCTCTCAAAGTAAAACTTCCCTATTTAGGAACTATCGATTTACCAGACTTTGGGGTTGATGGAGAATTAAATTTAGCTGTAGCTACTGATGGCAAGGTTAGCGGTAGTTTAAAAGGTATTGACTTTACTGTTTGGGGTAAGGATATCTCTGTTCCCAATATTTCTCTAAGTAGCAATATCACTGATTGGGATGATATCGTACTCGCCACCCAAAAGAAAGTTGAATCGGCAGTTAAAAATTCTTTTAGCTATCTGTTTGATACTTTTAACCAATGGGATGATTTTATTGACGATGGCTTAATTTATTTTGCTGGGGAGGTAGATGAATTTCTTGATGAAGTGACCGATTTTGAAGGTTTTGCGAATAGTGTATTACGAGGAACTGAACAAGCGTTTGATGATGTAGGTAAGGCTTTAAATTTGGACTTTAACTCGGCTAAAAATACTCTCAAAAAATTCTTTAATGGTTATGTTAGCGGTGGCACGATCTTTATTGATGAAAATGGCAATTTGCAATTAGATCCCGGTGAACTGTTTGCTATTACTGATGATCAAGGTAATTTTTCCTTAGATTATGAGGTTGCAGATTACGACATCGATAACAACAGTCTTATTGAGCCTAGTGAAGCGATGCTAGTTTCCTTTGGTGGTATTGATAGCACTACGGGATTACCAATGGCAATTCCTTTTATCTCTACAGTTGACGGCAATATTTCTCCTTTAACCACAATTGAAATGGCTCTGGTTAATCAAGGTGTTGCTCAAGAGACTGCGGCGGAAATAGTTCAAAATAGTTTTGGATTTACTCTCTCGGATGAGGAAAATTTAGCGGAGCTTGATCCTTATGAAGAATTAGCGCTAGGGAATGATATTGGAGTTGAAATTGCTATTAATCATATTCGGGCTCATTCTTTGATGTTGATTGGTAGCGAATTAGTTGCAGCTTCCCAGTCTGATTTATCTTCTGTGGAAGTGACTCGTGAGATGTTATCTAGTTTGGCGACTGAGTTACAAAGTTTTGACAATTTAGATTTGAATAATGCGGCTCAAGTTCGTCAAATTATTAATGCTTGGGTGGAAACTGAGGCAGGAATTAATGATGAAGCTTTAACTGCTATTACTAATCTGATTACTGCTGGCAATCAAGAGTTAGAGTCTTTAGTTAATTCGGAAGATCAAGAGCTTGATGGGATTGTAACTAATACCTATCCTCTCAAAAAGATTATGATTGGTGATTTTCCTTCTATTGTCGAGAATTTAATTGATGGTAGTTTAGAATCATCAGAAGCTGTTTCCTACTTTGAACAATTAGTCTCTATTGCTTATGAAAATGATGATCAACTTTTCGATGATTTCTTGAGTAATGATACTCTAACTGGAGATAATGGCGATTCTGTCTTGTCGAATGATTATGATCTGAATAATTTCAGTTATGGAGTAGAGCATGATCTTTCAGCTATTGAAGCAGGAGATCGCATTTTTGATTTAGAGCTGACAATGGAACAAATCGGATTAGGTGATTTCATGACCTATGATACTTTAGATATGATGAGCTATCAAGATAATCAAACTCTAATGGTTGGTTTAGAGCCACAATTATTTACTAATAATAATATTCTTGAGTAATAACATTCTTGAGTAACATTTCTGGGCAGAGAATTTAGCTAGAAATAAATACACTTAGAATGACCAAACTTAAATTTTGCAAGGAAGTAATTGTGTAACTATTGTATTTACTTCTTTGCATTATTTTTTTATCTCATGCAGCCCTAAAGGAGAGGATAAGATCAGGGTTGATTCAGAAAGAGAATCTTAAGATAAAATTTTTGTAAAATCGTTTTATGATAAAAGTGTTCTCGCTCTATGAAGCACTATGGGAAAAATAGATAAGCCTAGTCCACGCGATCGTGCTCTCCAAAAAATCAAAGAAGCTGCAGAAAAGCAACTAGAAGAATTAGATTTAAGCAATGAATATGAGACTCCTGATGGAGACAAACTAACTAAAATTCCCCAAGAAGTTTTTGAATTAAAACATTTAAAAATATTAAAATTAGGCTACAATAAAATATCCCATCTCCCAGAATCTATCGGCAATCTCACTAATTTAAATGAGCTAAGTTTGAATGTAAATCAGTTAACAAGTCTCCCAGAATCTATCGGTAATCTCACTAGTTTAAACGGACTATATTTGCATGTAAATCAGTTAACAAGCCTCCCAGAATCTATCGATAAGCTCACTAGTTTAAACAGGCTAAGCTTAGCTGAAAATCAGTTAACAAGTTTCCCAGAATTCATAAGCAAAATCAATAGTTTAAATGAGCTAAGTTTGTGGAACAATCAGTTAACAAGTCTTCCAGAATCTATTGGTGATCTTGCTAATTTAAATAGCCTATATTTATATGAAAATCAGTTAACAAGTCTTCCAGAATCTATTGGTGATCTCGCTAGTTTAAAAAAGCTAATTTTGTGGAACAATCAGTTAACAAGTCTTCCAGAATCTATTGGTGATCTTGCTAATTTAAATGAGCTAAATTTGTGGAACAATCAGTTAACAAGTCTCCCAGAATCTATTGGTAATCTCATTAGTTTAAATGAGCTAGATTTGAATGATAATCCGCTAGAAGAGCCGCCTCTAGAAATAGCAGACAAAGGGATAGAAGAAATAAGACAATATTTCGAACAATTGAAAGAAGGGCAAGATTATATTTACGAAGCTAAATTACTTATCGTTGGTGAAGGCGGAGCTGGCAAAACAACTCTAGTTAAGAAGATCCTAGATCCCAAATACGAACTTCAAGAACGCCAAGAATCAACAGAGGGAATCGATGTTTTTAGATGGAGTTTTGATTGCAGAGATAAAGAAGGAAAAGAAAGAAAATTTAATGTCAATATTTGGGATTTTGGCGGCCAAGAAATCTATCATGCTACTCATCAATTTTTCCTCACTAAACGTTCACTTTACAGTTTAGTTGCTGATAGTCGTAAAGAGCATACAGACTTTTATTATTGGCTCAATATTGTCGAACTTTTGAGTGATAATAGTCCTTTACTGATTATCAAAAATGAAATACAAGATCGTCCAGTAACAATTAACGAAAGAGCCTTACGAGGACAGTTTACTAATCTCAAGGAAACCTTAGCAACTAATCTGGCAACTCCACGAGGCATGAATGAGATTTTTAAAAATATTAAATATTATATTCAAAATTTACCTCATATCGGGCAAGCCTTACCAAAAAAATGGATCAAAGTCCGCAAAATTTTAGAAGAAGATAAACGGAATTATATCTCTTTGCAAGAATATTTAGATATTTGCCAAGCTAATGAATTTACTAAGCTAAATTATAAATTACAGTTAAGTGAATATCTTCATGATTTAGGAGTATGTCTACACTTTCAGGATCAAGAAAATTCGCTTTTGTATAAAACGATAATCCTGAAACCAACCTGGGGAACCGACGCAGTTTACAAAGTACTCGATAATCCACAAGTTGTTAATAATCAGGGGCATTTCACTTGGAATGATTTAAAGAATATTTGGCAAGATGATCAGTATTCTGCCATGCGCGGAGAATTGCTAGAGTTGATGAAAAAATTTCAACTTTGCTACAAAATTCCCGAAAAAGAAAATACCTTTATTGCTCCTCATCTTCTCTGCGATGAACAACCAGAATATGTCTGGAATGAAACTAATAATTTGATTTTGCGCTATTCCTATCCCGACTTTATGCCCAAGGGAATAATCACGCGATTTATCGTAATAATGCATCAGTATATTGAAGATCAAGATTATGTTTGGAAATCTGGCGTAATTCTCAATAAAGACAACGCCAGAGCTGAAGTAGTTGAAAACTATGGAAAACGTGAAATTAAGATTCGTGTTGATGGTAATAATAAACGGAATTTCCTAACAATTGTTAGTAATGAAATAGATAAGATTAATGATTCATATGAGCAACTGAAATATCAGAAATTAATTCCCTGTAATTGTGAAACTTGTGAGGACATCCAGAAGCCTTATTCTTATAAATTTGATAGTTTACTAGAAAGAATTGCTAACAACCAATTTACTGTTCAGTGTGATAAGCCGCCTTATCGTGAAGTTCAAATTACAAGCTTGATTGAACATTCTATCGACATACAACAACTCAAGGTAAACGAACAAATAAATGATGATACCTATAAAGCCAGACTTAATGAAAAAGACAAAGTAATTGAGAAATTATTTTTCTTGGCTGAGCAAAGATTAGAAAAAGCAAAAGTAATACAAAATTTTCATGGAGATGTGGGATTTGCAACAGGAAACGTTGAACAAGATCAGAATATTTATAACCAACATGAAGAAGTTGCCCAAACAATCCAACAATTACTCGATCAAATCCAACAGAATAGTGAGGTTACGCCAGCAAATGCTCAACAGCAAACTGCAAAAGATTTAGCAATTCAAGCTCAGAATGACCCTAACCTCAAAGAAAGATTACTGAAGTTAGCTCAATTCGTTAGTGAAAACGCAGGCAAAACAGTTGTTAGTGAAGTAGTAAAAGGTGTAATTAAGCTTTTGTTATTTATGCTCTAATGAAATTTATTGGTATAAAGAAAATATTTATACTAATCTCAAATTCGATTAGTAAAACCGACTTTTGAATTTGATGAGA
>JBCCYD010000244.1:0-8906 GCA_039190385.1 Cyanobacteria bacterium P01_F01_bin.143
AATAACACATTATTTAGTTAATCACTTCATATATATTTTACTTTTTATTCATTATAGATTGATGCTAACGTGAATGAAGTAAGATAGAATTATTAGTTATTATAATTATTTTCAAAAAACTCAACTAGTTATTACTAAATAGAATCTTTATGCATCAATATAATTCTTTTACTACTAAACCGAGAGCTATCGTTCAACCTAAACCTCTAGGACTAGTTTTACAAGAAGCTAATTTACTAGCTATTCCCCAAATTCAGCTAGCTTTAAAAGATCAAATTTCTTATCCCTATTTACGATTAGGCGAGATCCTAGCCATGCGAGGTTGGATTAAACAGGAAACAGCTGACTTTTTTGCTCAAGATTGGGTAAAGCTGACAAAAGAACCACGTCGCAGACGGCTAGGCTACTATCTACAAAAATCAGCATTAATCGACGAAAAACAGATTGAAGCTATCTTAGAAGAACAAAAATATACAGGACTTCGCTTTGGCTCGGTGGCCGTTGTTCAAGGATTGTTAAAGACTCAAACACTTGAATTCTTTTTGATGAATTTATTTCCCCACGAATTAGCAGCAGTAACCTTAACTAATAAATATCATATTAATGCTCGGGTGCATGTTCGGAAATCTTCACCAGCTTCGAAAAAATTCCCGATTATCGAGAAGTCTAATCCTATAGATGAGTATCAAATATTGCGAGATAAAATCTTACAAAATCCAATATTACAAAATCAATCCTCAATGCCAGAGATTGAAGAGCTTGAAGAAACTGAAATAAAATGGATTGGTTAGACATATTTTTTTAAGCGCTATTTCCTTACCCGTCCAACTGTTAGAATATTTTGGCTGGGCCAGAAATAGAAATTAAATTAAATTATAAATGCGTGTCTCTCTTAATTGGTTAAAAAAATTAGTAGATATCGACCTGACGACCGAAGAGTTAGGCAAGCTTTTGACGATTGCGGGTTTTGAAGTAGAAGCAATTGAAGACTTGAGTAAACAAGCGGATGGGGTAGTGATTGGCAAAGTCCTAAAACGCGATCGCCATCCTAATGCTGATAAATTGAGTGTTTGTACTGTAGATATTGGAGCAGAAACTCCTTTAAATATTGTCTGCGGCGCACCAAATGTTTGTGAAAATATTTTTGTTCCTGTCGCCACAGTGGGAACCTATCTACCTGCGGTGGATCTCAAGTTAAAACCAACTAAGTTACGAGGGGTTCCCTCCGTTGGCATGATTTGCTCCCTCTCGGAATTAGGACTAGAGAAAGATTCGGCGGGAATTCATATTTTTACTGATGATCTAACCCCAGGAGCTGATGTCCGACCATTACTTGGTTTAGATGATGTGATCCTAGATTTAGCCACCACCGCTAATCGAGCTGATGCATTAAGTATGGTGGGAATTGCTCGGGAAGTTGCCGCCTTAACCGATAAAGAAGTGAGATTACCTATTGCCTCAGACGTTACTGTATCTTCTAGTGACAGTTTGAGTTTGGCGATCTCGAAGAGATCCGCTGCCCCTTCGGGTAGAGCTGCGCAAGCGCGGGCCGCGGATCAACTAGCTTGTCCTGCCTATCTTGGCACGGTAGTGGAAGATCTAAAAATAGCTCCTTCCCCTGATTGGTTGCAATGGCGACTTCAAGCTGCGGGAGTCCGACCAATTAATAATGTTGTTGATATTACTAACTATATTCTCTTGGAATGGGGTCAACCGCTCCATGCCTTTGATCGCGAACGTTTACAAGTAATTGCGGGTGGTGAAAATTTAACTATTGGAGTGAGATTTGCCACCGAGGGTGAAAGCCTTAAAACCCTTGATGGACAAGAGCGAACTTTAACTACGCAAAATTTAGTAATTACAGCCAATGATATTCCTGTTGCCTTAGCTGGAGTTATGGGTGGGGAAGCAACTGAAGTTTATGAACAAACAGAAAATATTATTTTAGAAGCAGCTTTATTCGATCCTGTGGCCGTTCGTCGCTCTTCTAGGGCTCAAGGCTTGCGTAGTGAGGCTTCTACTCGATATGAAAGAGGAGTTAACCAAGTGGAATTGGTCATGGCCTGTAATCGCGCGATCGCATTATTTGCCGAATTAGCAGCTGGCAAAGCAGTCAATCAAACTATTGCCGATTATCGTCCCGACATTAGCAAAAAACCCGCGATTCTATTACGTTTAAGTCGCATTCATTCTCTCCTCGGCCAAGTAGTGAAAGGCGAAACTACAGGAAATATTGAAGCCACAGAAGTCGAAACTATTTTGACTGCCTTGGGATGCCAATTGGAAACTATTGTCGATCAGCCCAATACTTGGAAAGTCAAGGTTCCGCCCTATCGCTATCGTGATCTAGAAAGAGAAATTGATCTAATTGAGGAAGTTGCTCGTTTATATGGTTACGATCGCTTCTGTGATACCTTGCCAGACAAAACCGAACCCGGTTATCTTTCCGTTGAATATCAAACTCGCAATAAAATTCGCGCTAGTTTTCGCGGTGCTGGTTTAACCGAATTAGTCCAATATTCTTTGGTCAAACCGACAGAAGTAGAAATTACCCTGGCGAATCCCCTATTTGCTGAATATTCTGCTTTACGTACCAATTTAATCTCTGGATTGATTGATGCTTACGCTTACAACCAATCTCAGGGAAATGGCGGACTCAATGGCTTTGAAATTGGTCATGTGTTCTGGAAAGATGGTGATGATTTCCAAGAAGGAGATCGCGTTGCCGGAATTCTGGGCGGAGATTTCTTAGTCGAAGGAAGTTGGACTCGTAGTGGCAAACCTGCACCCATGAGTTGGTACGAAGCTAAGGGGATTCTTGATGGAGTATTTTCTGTATTAGGAATTAATATCAGTTATCGCCCAGATTCAGAGTATAATAGATTTCATCCTGGTCGAACAGCTTCTTTGTGGTTAGAAGGCAAGCGGTTAGGTATCTTTGGTCAGCTCCATCCCCAACTTTGCCAAGAAAAGGATCTGGCCGATGCTGTATATGTTTTTGAATTGGCTTTTGAAAACTTGCATAATGCCTTGAATCGGGATCAGGTTACCACTCCTAGATTTAAGTCCTATTCTACTTATCCTGGTAGTCAACGAGATTTGGCTTTCTTTGCTCCTTTAGATTTATCTGTTACCGAGATTTCTAAGATTATGACCAAGGCTGGCGGTAAATTACTCGATAAAGTAGAACTATTTGACGAGTACAAAGGTAAGGGTGTTCCTGAAGGGCAACGCAGTTTGGCTTTTAATCTTGTTTATAAAGCTAGCGATCGCACTTTGACCGATCAGGATGTTGATCCGGTTCATCAAAAGGTTCGCGATACGTTAGTGAAAAAGTTTGATGTTTCTCTGCGGAGTTAATATATTTCGCTATTTCTCAAAGATTCATCCAATGCTTTGCTAGCAATCTGAGTTATATAAATTGTGGCGGCGATCGTGGTGATCAAACCAAAAATGCGAATTAGCCATTCTAGTCCCTGATCCGCGATCGCAAATTCGCTGCTAAGAGTTGCTAAATCCCCCGCCAGAGAACCAAAATAGACGTAGGTAATCGTCATGGGAATCATCCCAAGCGATCCTAGTAAATAATGTCGCAAGGAAACTCCTGTTACACCAAAGGCATAATTTAGCAAACTGAAAGGGAAAATTGGCGAAAGACGGGTCAACAGAATTATTTTGAATCCTTCTTTTTTTAGGGCTTTATTGATAGCTAAGAATTTTTGATTACCCTCTATTTTACGATAAACCCAATCTCTGACTAGATAACGACCAATCAAAAAAGCGCATGTTTCGCCAAAAATGGCTCCGATGAAGACATAACAAGAGCCCCAGACAACGCCGAAGATTACTCCTGCGCCTAGAGTGAGAATTGAGCCTGGAACAAGGGCGATCGTGGTCAGAATATAGAGCAGGATAAACGCGATCGCACCTAACAGACCTAGATTTTGAATTCCGGTCAAACTATTGTGCAAGATTTCTGGAATTAACTTCAGCGTGAACATAGTAAAGGAAGAAATATTAGCTAATTAGCATTGAGCCATCGATTGTTGAGAACTAGCTGAGATTTTATTTTAATTTACATTAAGATTCTAGAATTGTGACGCATTTGCTCTGAGATCATTATTGAAATATCCAGCTGGATGGGAAATCCCAATGATATAATGATTAATTCGTTAAGGTAAATATTGGGAATTTGCAATCAATAGCTTACAATCAAAAGGAGAACATTTGAGGCAATATGGTAAAAATTCGTTTAAAGAAATTCGGTAAAAAAAGAGAAGCGAGCTATCGAATAGTCGCGATCGAAAGTAAAAGGCGTCGTAATGGTCGGCCCATTGAAGAGTTAGGTTTTTATAATCCCCGAACAGATGAGACTAGATTAAATGTTCCTGCGATCGTAAAACGTCTAAAAGATGGAGCACAACCCACTGAGACAGTAAAAAATATCCTAACTAAAGCTAAAGTTTTTGAGCAAGTTCATGCCTAGAGAGACAGCATTATCTGCTAGTCAGAATAATGCCAGTCCTGATTACGCGGGGCTGGTATCGTTCCTCTTAGAGCCTTTTTTGGAAGATCCTAAAACTCTATCTATTCATTGTGAGCAGGTTGCCAGTACTAAGAAACTCTGGCTAAGAGTCGCCTTTGATACCAATGATAAGGGTAAAGTATTTGGTCGTGGTGGTCGTAATATTAAAGCTATTAGAACCGTTCTAAACACGGCTGCTACTAATGTTAATCAGCAAATATATTTAGATATTTACGGGACCGAAGATCTTTCATCTAACGGGAAATCATTTTCTGACGGCAATTCACCTGGTCGGCGCAATCGTAATAGTAATTTTGATCGTAATAATTCAGTAAGAAGAAGAGGTTCGAGGGAACGTCCTAGTAAACCTACTAAACCCATTATTAATTCATAGTTCAACGCGATCGCTGAAACTTAACTAAAAGTCTCGGCGATTGTTTTTTATTATTGCTAATGGCTAATGGCTAATGGCTAATTGTTTTTGACTTCCACTTCCACTTATAAATTCTCCCCGAAGAAACCTTTCTCGACAAAGCAGACGTTGAATTTTGCCACTAGAAATTTTCGCGATCGCACCATGTTTGACAAAAATAATAGTATGAATATCTAATCCATGTTGGGCAGTAACTTTTTAATTCTAGATTGGTCATCATTATATTTTCTGCTATCAATCCGGTCATGTCCGCCATTGACCTCCTCATAGGATTCGGCTTGTGAACAGAAAGTGGAATTCTCAAAAAATAAGCGGACACTTCAGAGCTACCTTTAGGTTTAAATTTCAGCTTCTATGTGATAGTAAGCAATTAGCAATTAGCAATTAGCTAAATTGCCGCAACTCCCCGTTCCCCTGTTCTAATTCTAATAATGTCATCAACAGGAGAAACAAAAATTTTCCCATCGCCGATTTCTCCACTGCGAGCAGCCAAAGAAACCTCTTCCACAACTTGTTCTACCAAATCATCATCAATCACAACTTCGATTCTTAACTTCGGGAAAAATTCAATCTTATGTTCTTTACCTCGATAACGAGTAGTTTGTCCCTTTTGCCGACCAAATCCTCGTACTTCTGATACAGTCATGCCAATTACCCCAGATCCCACTAGAGCTAATTTGACATCTTCTAATTTATGAGAACGAATAACCGCTTCTACTTTCTTCAAGATCCTTCTCCCAAAATTTCATGACAATCGATAAATTCACTATTCTTAACTACCATAGTATTTTTACTCATGCCAATTCTCAAAATAAATATTACTTTAGTTGAAGTTAAATTTTGACGAGCGACCCTGGTGCCCTGATACACCTTCGGATAATATTTAATTACCTAGAGAACGCCCTAAAGGATATGTGAAGCGGTACGCTTTAGTATATGCGAAGCAGTATCCTTTAGGACTAGCTCCGCGTCGCGTGAGTTTGACTCCTGACTTTTGACTTTTGACTCCTGACTTCATACATGTATGAAAATCTTATTTCTGCACCCCAACTTTCCCGCGCAATTTAGACATCTAGCTGCTACTTTAGGTAAAAATAAAAAAAACCAAGTGATGTTTGGCACCAATCGCCGTGAAGGTCAAATCGAGGGAGTCACCAAAATACTTTATGAAAAATCTCGTACTGCCAGAGCCGAAACGCATCATTATGTAAGACCGTTAGAAAATGCAGTTTTAGAAGGACAAGCAGTATATCGGCTTGCCCAAACCTTACGAGAAAAAAGATTTTCTCCTGATATTGTCTATGGCCATTCCGGTTGGGGACCTACTTTATTTGTTAAGGATATCTTTCCCAAAGCCAAACTATTGTGCTACTTTGAATGGTTCTATCGTGCTCATGGCTCCGATGCTGATTTTGATCCGAGCGATCCTCTCAATGCCGATGACGAAGCCAGAATTAGAATTAAAAATGCCCCGATCCTAATCGATTTGTACAGCTGCGATCGCGGACTCTCCCCAACCAATTGGCAACGACAACAATTTCCCCAAGAATTTCACAATAAAATCAAAGTCCATCACGATGGTATTGATATCAACTATTTTAAACCCGTTCCTGGAGCAAAGCTCGTCTTACCTCGAATGAATCTCGACCTATCAAAAGTCGATGAATTAGTTACCTATGTTGCCAGAGGAATGGAACCCTATCGCGGTTTTCCTCAACTAATTGAAACGATTTCTATTCTGCAAAAAAAACGACCTAATTGTCATTTCGTAATTGTCGGGAAAAATCGTGTCGCCTATGGAAAATCTCTACCTGACGGTAAAACCTATAAAGATGCCATGTTAGAAAAATTTCCTTTAGATAGAGAGCGAGTACATTTTACAGGTTTACTTCCCTATCACGAATATTTAAAAGTCCTGCAAGCTTCTTCTGTGCATATATATTTGACTCGCCCTTTTGTTCTTTCTTGGTCTATGCTCGAAGCTTTATGCACAGGTTGTCTAATTGTGGCCTCCGATACTCCTCCTGTTAAAGAATTAATCCAAGATGGGGTTAATGGTTTATTAGTAGATTTTTTCCAACCCCAAGAAATAGCAGCTAGAGTAATCGAAGCTTTAGACAATCCGGCTAAAATGACACATCTCAGGAAAAGAGCTAGAGAAACTATTGTTGATAAATATGATTTGGCGAAATTATTACCTCAACATTTAGACTGGATTCAGCAATAGTTGCTAATGGCTAATAGCTAATTGCTAACGGTTAATGCTTAAATATTCATAAGAAGGCAATAGTAAGCAACTTTAATGAATTTAACCGCAGATTTTTTAGGCTCTCGACCAGATAAGGCTTTAGAAAGATTACGAAAAGTAGATGAAATTTGGGCTAGTTTAAAATCTCAGTCAAGTAAAGATCATTGTGCGATCGCACAAGTCATCACAGAACAAGATGAATCGGGCACAGAACCAGAGTGGGATGTCGTCATCTGTGGAGGAACTCTAGGTATTTTACTCGGAGCCACCCTGCAACAACGGGGCTGGAAAGTTGCAGTCCTAGAACGAGGTATCTTGCGCGGTAGACAACAAGAATGGAATATTTCACGGCAAGAATTAGCAGTTTTTGTAGAACTGGGAATTTTAACAGAAGCCGAATTAGAAACTGCGATCGCCTCAGAATATAACCCTGCCAGAATTGGCTTTTCTGGAGGTCAAGATATTTGGGTAAAAGATATCCTCAATATTGGAGTCGATCCCGTTTATTTATTAGAAACTTTAAAAAATAAATTTATCACCGCAGGCGGAACTTTACTCGAAAATACACCTTTTACTTCCGCAACTATTTACCAAAATAATATCTTAATCAAAGCAGAAAATAGACAATTATCAACTCGTTTATTAATTGATGCGATGGGTCATTTTTCTCCCATCGCCAAACAAGCCAGAAAAGGAATCAAACCTGATGCTATATGTGTTGTTGTTGGCAGTTGTGCTGATGGCTATACTAAAAACGAGACGGGGGATTTAATTTATTCTTTTACCCCAATTATTCAGCAATGCCAATATTTTTGGGAAGCTTTTCCGGCTAAAGATGGTAGAACAACCTATATGTTTAGCTATCTTGATGCCGAGTCAGAGCGACCTAGCCTAGAATATTTTATGTCAGAATATTTGAGATTATTGCCTGAGTATCAAAATATTTCTTTAGAGCAATTAGATTTTAAACGATTTCTGTTTGGTTTCTTTCCTGCCTATCGAAAAAGTCCTCTTAATCTACCTTACAATCGGGTTCTAGCGGTAGGAGATAGTAGCGGCGGTCAATCACCTGTAAGTTTTGGTGGTTTTGGTTCAATGGTTCGTCATCTCAAACGATTAACCGATGGTATTAATGAGGCTTTAAATACTGATAGTCTAAATAAAAAAGATTTAAAATTACTGCAACCTTATCAACCTAATATTTCTGTAACTTGGCTATTTCAAAAAACCATGAGTGTTGGGGTTAAGCAAAAAGTTAATCCTGAACAAATTAATAAGCTAATGAATGGCGTATTTGTAGTTATGGAAAGATTAGGCGAAGATGTGCTCAATCCATTTCTACAAGATGTAATTAAATTTATTCCTTTAGCGAAAACCTTACCTTTAGTTAATCTAAAATTAGTGCTGCCGATTTTACCTCAAGTAGGAATTACACCTTTAATCGATTGGAGTTGGCATTATTTTAATTTAGCTTTATATACTGCTTTATATCCGTTAGGTAAGTTGGGAAAATCGAGCATTAAAAATCTTGCTCCTCAGCAACAATATTATTGGCATCGTTGGTTAGATGCTTGGCAATATGGATCAGGAAATGACTAATCAATTAGTCTAAAATTTTCTAGTGCTGAGAGAGAAGCCAATCAGGAACTTTGTCTGCTGGTAAAGGTTTGGCAAATAAATATCCTTGACCATATTCGCAA
>JBCCYD010000245.1:0-8905 GCA_039190385.1 Cyanobacteria bacterium P01_F01_bin.143
AGGAAATTGAGGATAATCAAAGAAATCTGCTAGCCAGATTTTGAAACTATTGAAAGTAGTAGATCTTTGAGAAGGAAGAGTATTTTCTAAGGAAAACTTAAATGCAGATTCGGCAATGATTAAATATTTTTCAGTTAAGCCTATTTGATGAACTGTCTGATCAATTACTAAAGGTTTTTTCCCTGGTAAAAGAATATTCCATTGTTGTTCCATCTCAACTTGCTTGCCATCCCAACACATTAAATGAACAAAATTGCTTTTGGCAAATTTTTGAGATATCCCAGAGAAAAATCCTATGAAGTTAGTAGAAGATTTTGTAAATTTTAATAATTTTCGGTATAGCTTCATAACTCCGATTACTAATCTTGACTCATTAGAATTTTGTTCTAGGTTTGCGATAAATTTTGCATTATCCCTGAGTCTTGCATTGAAAGAACGCGATAAGCCAAACATAGTCCACAAGGATTTGCCAACATTAATCGTATAAACCTTATTTTCGTCAGGAGCAAAACAAGGACGAGCAGAAGTCATTAGTTGTTTAAATGGTTGCTCTGGGATAGGCAACATAGTAGCCCAATTACTATTTCTTCCAACAGGGTTAAAGGTTTCTAAGGTTTCTGAATCTATTTCATGGGGACGACCAATACTTCCAGTTACGAGTAATCTTTCATTGGCATCTGTAGAAGTCTTGAAACGAAGAAAAGCTATATTGAGCTGGTTTCGAGAGCCTAATGACTCAGGGGAATTTCGAGAAATTCCTAAATCGCTAAAGGCTAGTTCTTGATAATCTTTATTAGAATCTGACGTTGCTTTATCTGCTTGATAGCAAGGTGGTTTCGTTAGACGAGTCTTGAGCGTTGCACCTTTATTTTTAAAGCTCAGCTTATAAATCATGCCATCGCCATTAAATAATGGAGTCCAGCCATCCTGAGAAGGTAAGATGATTTGCTCTTGATTATCTGATGTTATAACTTTTGATTTAACTGAACCTACAGGAGCCAAAAAAAAGACATGTCCACTTAAATCTTCTGGCAATTGAGTTTCTTGACCTGTCTTTGCATCTCTAATTGTAAGTTTTAATGGTTGATGATTAGCATCTTGCCCATAATATTCTTCTCTACTAGCCGATAAAATAGTTAAAGGAAAATAATTATTTGAAATAATATCCTTGACGGGGATATCAAATACTTTACGAATGCCTCCCGAATCAAATAAGTGCTTGAGTTTTTGATAGTCTTCTAAATTCCCTTCCAATAAAAATTTGATAGTGTTTTTTATTAAATTATCTTTATCTGAAGATTTAAAGGCTTTATCTCTGCATGAAATCCCAAAATCCTTAAATTGATCTACAACATCTTCAAATTGTCTTTGTATAGTTTTGTACTCTGTCTGTTGTTCTGGAGTTATTTCAGCAGACATTTTTATTTTAAATAGAATCTTTTCTGTATTGCGCAACTTAGATTGTTTATTATTTTTACGAGAACTTAAAATAGTTTCTAAGTTAATATCTCCACTGTTTGTATTGACATTTATGATTGTGGACTTCTCGTATGATGTCCCTGAAACTCTAGCTTGATCTTGAATTATTGAATCACTCATATTACCTATTCCAAAATCTCCTTTCTGTAAATAGGAATTGCCTCTATTTTCTTGAGTTTCTGAATTTTCTTGATTATCGTTATCTTTCATTAGCAATTTCCTAAAACTAGATCAAATACTTGCTCCACTTGTGATTTTTGTTCAATTCCCACAAGTCACCATTAAGACTTTTATTCAAATATCGTTTAAGATATTTTCTGGAATAAAACCACTATGAATTTTATTATTGATTATTTTTCTTAAAAGTTTTTCTTGTCTGTAACAATTTTATACTTTTTCATGATTAGTGTTTAGTTTAAGTATCGTGTTTAGCTCAGGTATATTTAATTACCTACCTTAAAATAGTCTATTATACATACTAAAGATAAAAGTTCTTTCAATAAGGCTTTCAGAAAGATAAAACAAGATAGACTAAATTACGAGAGGCGCAAAGATGACTAAAAGTAGAAGTTATAGAGATGATTTACTTAAGTCTTTGACTGCTCCCGAAGAAGCAAAAGAATATCTTAATGCGACGTTGGAAGAAGAAAATCCAGAAATATTTTTATTAGCACTTAGAGATATAGTTGAAGCAAATACCAGTATGAGTCAATTAGCACAGGCAACTAACCGCAATCGAGAAAGTTTGTATAAACTCTTTCTGAAAAGGGAAATCCTCAATTGAGCAGTATTCGCAATATCTTGAGTAATTTAGGTTTTAAACTGATGATCGATGTCAGTTAACTGGCGCTATTTGATTATTTGTCGATCGCAGATAAATTATCAACTCATGTAATCTTATTCTTTCCGGTAAGAAGATGCGGGGATTGAGCAACTGTTGTTGTTTGAACTAGTAACTAAATCAAAGAAGCAAAAATCCCTCGCGGGAATGTCAATTTAACTAGAAAGAATTTTGATGATCTGAGCTAATTCGCTACTGTTGAAAGCCCGTTTCAAGGCATTTGCCGCAGCAACAGGATCTTTGGGAATGGCAATCTGGGCGACTGGAGCAGTAGCCGCAGGAGCCGCAGAAACCGCAGGAGCAGTAGCTGCCAGCTGTTGCAAATTCTTACTAGGAACAATAGCGTTGATTTTTCCCTGATCTAAATTGTCTCCCGCTTGCTTGATTTCCCTAATCACTATTTGGGCAATAGTCTTATAGGGATATTTCCGATTACTAATTGCTTTGGTTGCTATAGTCGTAAACCTTTGCCAAGCCTCCTGCTCAGGAGCGAGAGCACTTAAACTTTGAGAAAGCTTTTGTAATTCTTGACGATTGGCTGGACTATCAGCTTGCTTAAACCGCTGCAACATTTGTTTGAGAGTTGTCGTAACTTTCTCAGCAATATTGACAGTTGGGGCCGCACCAGCAGCCGAACCACCAGAGAGCAATGCTTCGAGATAACTTTGTAAAATAGAAAAATTAGATTCGGCTTTTTCTAAAGTTTCGATCGCATCCTCATCACTAAAATCAGGAGAATTTTCTAGTCGGTCGATTAAATCTTGAAGATGATCGCATCCAGCCAGAAACAAAGATTCTAATTTTTGGTCAACGTCAATAGGATTATCTTTAAGAATTTTAAAAGAGTCTTCTAGCCGATGAGCTGTTTTTTGAATGCTGGAATAACCCAACATTGCAGCGCCACCTTTAACCGAATGAGCAGCCCGAAACATTTCATTAACCATCTCGGCATCTTGTGCCGATGTTGATAGATTTAATATCCCCTGTTCTAAGGTTTGTAAATGCTCTTTTGCTTCTTCTATGAAATAGCCTAAAATTCGCTGCTGACTCGCTGTATCCAAAGCTAAATCCCCCCAATATCAATTACTTATAATCGAAAAATATATATGTCAACACAAGTTTATCCCAGACTATTCAAAGTCGGTAGTTGGTTTTTACTGAGATTCAATTTTCCCTCTCTTCTCAGCCAAAAAGCCTCCATCCCTATTTGTTTAGCACCTTGATAATCTTCGATGAAACTATCCCCAATATACCAAGCCTTTTCAGGTTGGCAACTATGTTTTGCTAAAGCTTTCTTAAATATTCTATGGTCTGGTTTGGCTGCTCCTGCTTCTGAAGATATAGTGATACTACTGAAATATGATTCTAGATTCAGTAATTTCAACAGATTATAGATGCGTGTATCAAAATTGGAGATAATCCCTAAAGGGATTTGTTTTTGTTGCCAATTGTCTAAACAATCAATAACTTCGGGATAAATAAACCAAGGTTTCTCCGTAGCGAAATATACATATAATTCTTGAAAAAATTGATCAAAATCCGTAAAATCATCTAGAGCTTTTACTTCTTTAAATGTCGTTGATACAATTTGTTTCCACCAATCAAATTCTTTTTGGATAATTATTTCTCGCTCGGTATTTTCGCGATCGCTATGATCAAAGGCCAAAGGCTCTGATATGGCGAAACTCTGCCGAAAAGCCCGATCTATTTCCTCTGCTGCTATTGACACTCCGTGATTTAGCGCGATCGCGGCATAAATTTCCCCGACACTGCCCCTCACGCCAAAAAGAGTTCCCGCTGCATCAAGAAAAATGACTTTTGGTAAAGATTTGTTCATCAGGCTATTTTGGCTTAATTAAATGATTTTAATACTGTATATTGTAGTGACTTTTGAGGAATATTTATGGTAGGTTTTACTATAAATCCAACCAACCTAAATCCATGACTAAAATAGCATTATTCGGCACTAGCGCCGATCCCCCTACGGCAGGACATCAGACAATATTACGTTGGTTATCAGAATATTATGATCTTGTGGTAGTTTGGGCATCGGATAATCCGTTTAAAGAACATCAAACAAAGTTAGAAGATCGTAGCCAAATGTTGCGCTTAGCCGTTGAAGAAATTGATACGGCTCAAGAGAAGATTCGTCTTTGCCAAGAATTAAGCGATCGCAGAAGTTTAATTACCATCGAAAAAGCCCGCAATATCTGGCAAGATGCCGAATTTACCTTTGTGATCGGGTCTGATTTACTCTCTCAGATAAGTAGTTGGTATCGCATCACAGAATTGCTCTCACAGGTCAAAATATTGGTAATTCCGCGATCGGGATATATGATCAAGCAATCTGATTTAGATAACCTAAGCAATCTGGGAGGAAATTTCACCATTGCCACATTAGATCCGCCACAAGTATCGTCTACTGCCTATCGTTTGCAAGGAGATTCTACAGTGTTAACTCCCGCAGTTGCAGTTTATATTAATCAACATAATTTGTATAAAAATATTCCAGAAGTAGCCTAGAGATCTAGAAGTTACTAGAAGCTATTATTTATTATTAGATAAAGAAATATTGTTCAAACTCAATTAATGAAATTCAATTCCGCAATCAACTCACAAACTTTAGCCATCAAGAACAACTCTTTAGCAGATTTCAAAGTTGGGGTAGACAATGTGATTTTTTCTGTTGATACCCAATCCAATAAATTATTGGTATTATTACGTAAAAGAAACCAAGAACCCTTTGCTAATTATTGGAGTTTGCCTGGGACTTTAGTTCGTCGTGGAGAATCTTTGCAAGACGCGGCTTATCGAACTTTAGCAGAGAAAATTAGAGTTAGTAATTTATATTTAGAGCAATTATATACTTTTGGCAATCCAGGAAGAGATCCTAGAGAATCTCCAGACAGTTTTGGGGTGAGATATTTATCGGTAAGCTACTTTGCCCTAGTTCGGTATGAAGAGGCTCAAATTATTGCTCAACATCAGAAGAGTCTTGCTTGGTATCAAGTCAAAGATGTGCCCCAATTAGCTTTTGATCACAATGAGATTTTAGAATATGGTTCCCGTCGTCTACGTAATAAATTGGAATATAGTCCGATCGCTTTTGATGTGCTTCCCGAAAGATTTACCCTGAATGATCTTTATCAATTATATTGCACTGTTTTGGGGGAGAATTTTGCTGACTATTCTAATTTTCGATCGCGTCTTTTAAAATTAGGGTTTTTATCGGATACAGGAGTTAAAGTCTGCCGTGGTGCAGGCCGTCCTGCGAGTTTATACTGTTTTGACGCGATCGCCTTTGCGCCCTTAAAGGATCAGCCTTTGGTATTCAGATAAAAATTAGATTCAGTTGACACTCACGACTACTTCACGTCAAGATGAGATAAAGGTAAACCTTTGTAAAGGTTGTTAATGAGTCTAGAATTACTATCGTTAGAAAATACCCAAGAGATCGCCCGCCAATATGGTTATTGGGCCGTATTTATAGGCATTGCTTTAGAAAATACGGGAATTCCCCTTCCAGGCGAAACAATCACCATCGTGGGCGGGTTTCTTGCCGGTAACAAAGAATTAAGTTTTTGGGGCGTATTACTGAGCGCGATCGCAGGTGCGGTTATAGGCGATAATTTCGGCTATTGGATTGGCAAAATTAGTGGTTGGCAATTTCTAATCCAAATTAGCAAGCTATTCCGCATTTCTGAGGAAAAATTGGAGTCAACCAGAGACAAGTACAGCAAAAATGCTGCTCAAGCCGTGTTTTGGGGTCGGTTCATTACTTTGCTGCGAATTTTTGCTGGCCCTCTCGCGGGAATCACCAATATGCCCTACAGAAAGTTTTTGCTCTATAACTTTGGGGGAGCGACGGTTTGGGCTTTAACAATTGTCAGTTTGTCTTATTTTTTAGGACAAATTTTATCTCTAGAACAAATTATCAGTTGGATCGCCCAAGCGGGAATCGCCTTATTTATTGTCGTAGTTTTGTTAGTTGCGATCCCCATTATTGTTAATTACAATCGTCAAAACTTAGTCACTAAAGAATAGAATTTTATGCAGGAAAAAATATCTGCTTTAGGATTAGATGTGGGGAAGAAGAGAGTTGGGGTAGCTGGTTGCGATGGGACTGGTTTGATCGCAACAGGAATTACGACTATTCATCGCAGTTCTTGGGCAGAGGATTTGAGGCAATTACAAGCAATTATTGATGAAAGAGAAGTCAAAATATTGGTGATCGGTTTGCCTTATTCGATGGATGGGACTTTGGGATTTCAAGCCAAACAAGTCCAAAAATTTACCAGGAAAATTACCCGAGCTTTGTCTTTACCTTTTGAATATGTAGATGAAAGATTGACTTCCCATGAAGCGACTAATCAGTTGAAGGCTCAAAAGCGTTTCTCTACTTATGATAAGGGAATGGTTGATCAGCAAGCGGCAGCAATTATTTTACAAAGATGGCTTGATGAGAAAAGGCAAATGAGTAATTAGTAATGAGTCCTGTCTTCGCAGGATCGAGATAATGGGTAATGAGTAATGAGTAAGAAAAGATAGGGCGATGTTGGTTGTTTTATGGGCATGACTGAATTATATTGATTGTAAGAAATAAGTATTATTCATTAGATAAATTAGCGATCGCACAGTTGGAGAAGGTCAAAAAACTATGACGCGCATCTTCATTAGTCACAGTCATGCAGATCAAGAAATCGCTTCTTTGCTTGTGGATTTTTTGCTTGCTGCCTTGGAACTAAGACCAGAAGAGATTCGCTGCACTTCGGTTCCAGGCCATCAGCTACCATTTGGGACATCGATTGGAGAACAGCTGAAAAAGGATTTAAATAATACTAATGGTCTAATTGCTCTAATTACTCAAGATAGTTTGCGCTCAACCTGGGTGTTATTTGAGTTGGGTTCCTCTTGGGCAAATGACAAACTTGTAGTCCCAATCCTTGGCCCAGGATTAACTTATGGCGACTTTCCAGGCCCACTGAGACAATATCCAGGAGTCAAAATAGAACAAGAAAATGTTGCTTATCGATTTACTGATGTGATTAATCAGTTAGCCTCAGAGTTAGGAATTAAACAGGAAACAAACGCGAGGAGAGATGCTAAGTTAAATGAATTTATTACACGATTTAGGAACAGAAAAGCTAGGTTCTCAAACTTTGATATCTCACAGCAAAAACAAATTGAAGAATTAATCAGAAAAATTGAAGAATCTGAGCGATCACATAAACAAGAGCTTGAAGCGATAGAAAAACAATATCTACAAGGACAACGAGAATTAGAGCGATCACAAGCCAAAATCACTCAATTAGAAGATAAGTTAAAGCAAGAGCGATTGCGTAAACAGGAACTTGAAGCATTAGAAACGCAATACCAACAAGAGCAGCAAGAATTAGAGCGATCGCAATCACAAATTCAGCGACTGGAGGAGCAGTTAAAGCAAGAGCAAACGCAGAAGAAAGAACTTAAAGCACTGAAAATACAATATATACAAGCTCAGCAAAAATTAGAACGATCACAGGCAAAAATCACGCAATTAGAAGATAAGTTAAAACAAGAGAGATCGCGAGTCAAAATCACTCAATTAGAAAATCAGTTAGGGAAAGAAAGATCGCATAGTAATCAAGTTCAAGAAATTAAGTCAACTTCGGTTTCAATAGATAGAAGAAACTTTTTGAAATGTGCAGGCTTAGGAGGTTTATGCTTGGTGATTGCGGTAGTTTCCCGTGAGCTATTGAAAGCTCCGCAATCTATTTCTGTAGCAGAACCTAAAATAATAAATTCTAACCCCAGTAGCTTTAACCTACTTGAAGAGGTTTTGGTTAATGTTGAATTTGAAACTGTATCAGTGAACAAGAAGGGAGAAGTAGTTAAGCGCTATCACAAGCAAATTAGTGTTTTTAAAGAAGATTTGGGCAATGATGTAATGCTAGAAATGGTTTCTATTCCTGGCGGGAAATTCATGATGGGTTCTCCTTCCGATGAAAAGGGAAGATATACATATGAAAGTCCACAACATGAGGGAACAGTTCAACCTTTCTTTATGGGTAAATATTCCATTACTCAAGCACAGTATCAAGAAGTGATGAATAACAATCCATCCTACTTCAATGGTGATAATCGACCCGTAGAAAGAGTCTCTTGGGAAGATGCCGACAAATTTTGTCAAGAATTATCAAAACAGACAGGAAAAGAATATCGACTACCGACAGAAGCCGAATGGGAATATGCAGCTCGTGGGGGTAAAACAACTCCGTTTCATTTTGGGGAAACAATAACCAGCAATTTAGCTAATTACAAAGGAACTTCTACTTTCGCCAATGAACCAAAAGGAGAATATCGAAAGGAAACTGTGCTCGTGGGAAGTTTTCCTCCTAATGATTTTGGTTTATACGATATGCATGGCAATGTCTGGGAATGGTGTCAAGATGATTGGCACATTAACCAGGGCAAACGCACACGTTTCTTAATATTTGAAGAAGAGAAGAAACGAGACTCACAAATAAATATTAGGATGCTGAAAATTAGTTAGTTCAAGTATCATGACGAAATCACCAGTAGCATCTCTCGAAACTCATTTTCAAA
>JBCCYD010000246.1:0-8900 GCA_039190385.1 Cyanobacteria bacterium P01_F01_bin.143
AGTGCCTTTAACAATACTCCTCGGAGTTGGCAACACGCGACCAAGACCTTTACCACACCAGCATCATTGGTAAAAGTTACTGACACAAACAAGCTTGATTTTCTTATAAGATCTCATCTCCCGTCCGTACAGGACCGTGCTAACTTTGACAGAGAAATGCGTGAAGAATTCGAGCACTATTTGATCGCCTTGAAAGACTCTAAAATACAACGAAAATCTGAATACTTGATTAATAAGTTCTCTTTGGTACTAATCTTGGACCAAAATCGTAAAAACAAACAGGAACCTTATTTTTATCCTTTTGCTGTTTTGCAGAATGCGAAAGAACAAGGACAAAGAGAGATTCAATGTCAGACAAGTTTTCAAATGGTTGATGTCCTAAAATTAATTGATGATGTAATAATTACTGATGAAGTAGTAGTAGTAGGTAATATATCGGAACCTATTAAACCAAATAATACGACTAAAATAATTAAGATATTTTTAGCATCTTCCTCTGAATTAAAAGAAGATCGCAAAGAATTTGAAATCTTCATTAACCGCAAAAATAAAGAATATATCAAACAAGGAAGATTTTTAGAATTGATATTGTGGGAAGATTTTATCGATGCAATGTCTCAAACTCGCTTACAAGATGAATATAACAAAGCAGTTAAAGTTTGTGATATTTTTGTAAGTCTTTTTCATACTAAAGTTGGCACATTTACTGAAGAAGAATTTGAACAAGCTTTCAAAACTTTCAAAGACAATAAAAAACCCTTGATATATACATATTTTAAAGATTCAGCAATTAATATGAGTTCAATAGATGAAGACGATATTTTGAGTCTGTTTAATTTTAAGAAAAAACTCAAAAAATTAGGACATTTTCGTAATGAATATAAAAATATTGATGATCTTATATTGAAATTTAGTAATCAATTAAAAAAGTTATTTAAATAGCTAATCTTCGCTAAAATTAAAGTACCCTCAAAAGAGAAAATTACAGAACCAAAAACAATGACCGAAGATGAATTTCAAACTACCACCATAAGAATACTAGACAAAATCGAAGAGACCTTAGAAAGGTTAGTGACTAACCAAGAGAGGATGGCAAATGAACAAGAAAAACTAGTAATCGAACAGGAAAAATTTAATATAAGAATAGAAACTTACCAAAAATCTTCCCAACAGGTAGTTAACTTAGGATTCGGATTAATCCTAACTTCAGCTTTGGCGATTATTATTCCTGCTGTAATGAACAAATAATTAGATAAGTCAAAAGTATTTTGCGATCTCGAAGAGATCCGCTTCGCGGGCCGCGTTTTGAAGAAAGAGAATTCAATCATCTGTGGAAATGCGATCACACGTGGAAAAAATGGGTAACAAGTAATTGAACTAACAAATAATTACTCTTCACTCTACTCAAAAAATAGCGAACTAACCATTCATTACTTATCACTTATTACTTATTACTTATTACTCATTCTTTATTCCCGTTGCTATACTAAAACCGAATACCTCCGATGAAATAAATGAATTATTTACTAATAGCTATTGCAGGTATATCAATCATTATTGGTGTTTTTGTTGGCGCATTAATCGTGTGGCTGATTTACTTTTGGCGGCGCAGACAAATCGTTGATAGCCTGATGAAACCAGAAGATGTAGTGGGGATTTCTGGAGTAGTCGAGATTCCTTTTGATGCTAATTCTAAAGGCAAAGTCAGAGTTGATATTAAAGGTTCAATGGTAGATTTAGTCGCTTTAACTGATGAAAACAAACAATTCAATCCAGGAGAAAAAGTTTTTGTTCTACAAATGAAGGGCAATAAAGTGTGGGTAGTCAAAGAAGATTCCATTTCGAAATTTTGATCTTGTTGCGAGCAATTGAATAATTAATCATGAAAGCAGATAAAGAAGTTTCTCTCATAGAAGGACAATTAGGCACAGTAGATCCTCCCAGACAGGTAAATCAATCTCAAATAGGAGGCTTTCTCCTGAGTCTCCCGCTGATTCTATTCGTTTTCATGATAATTGTGGGAATTATCATCGCGTTTTTGCAATCTTGTTTATGTATCTGCAAACCCAATGAAGTTGTGGTTTTATCTGGGAGAAAGCGCAGAAATAAAAGTGGACAAGAATTAGGCTATCGAGTGATCACCGGCGGCAGAGGAATTCGCATTCCTATTTTAGAAACCATCAAACGCATTGATGTGACGACAATGCCTGTGCCAGTTAAAGTCACCAATGCCTACTCTAAAGGGGGAACACCCCTAGATATTCAGGCGATCGCGAATGTGAAAATATCTAGCAATCCCCAAGTTGTCGGCAACGCGATCGAAAGATTCCTCGACCAAGATCGCTCAGAAATTGTGCGAGTTGCCCGAGAAACCCTAGAAGGAAACCTGCGTGGTGTCGTAGCAACCCTCACCCCCGAAGCATTAAACGAAAATCGCCTGCAATTCTCCCAACGCATTGCTTCCGATGTTAGTCGAGACTTAACGAAACTCGGGTTACAAATTGATACTCTCAAAATTCAAAATATCTCCGATGAGTTAGACTATCTTAACTCCCTCGGTCGTAGTCAGATTGCTTTGGTGATTAAAAACGCTGAAATTGCTGAATCTGATGCGGTGAGTGAAGCTGAACAAATAGAAGCCCAATGCGAAGAAGAAGCCGCCGTGGCCAAAACTCAAGATCGCATTATTGTTCAGGATCAAGAAAATGAACTACGAAAAGTTAAAGCCGAATTAGACCTCGAAGCGCGATCAGAAGAAGAAAGAACTGCCGCTGCGGCCTTGGAAGCTAGAGCCAAAGCTCAACAAAAATTACAAACAGTGCGATCGCAGTTAGAACGTCTGCGTTTACAAGCCGATCAAGTATTACCCGCTGAAGCTGATAAAGATGCCAAAACACTAATTGCCAAAGGTGATGCAGCTTTTTTACGAGAAAATGCTGAAGCCGAAGCCTTAGTCAATGAGATGTTAAGTGAAGTTTGGCAGGAAACAGGCCAAGATGCCAAGGAATTATTTTTAATTCAACAGTTGGAAATCATTTTACAAGAGGCGATCGAAATCCCCGGAAAATTGCAACTAGATAAAGTCAATGTGATTGATAATGGCGATGGTAAATCCTTAGCGAGCTTAGTTAATGTTTATCCAGAAATAGTGGCTCAATTCCTCAATAGCATTAAAGATACCTTGGGTATTGATGTCATTGGCACTTTAAATTCTGATCAATTAGGAGACAAATAACATGGAATTAATTGTAATTTTTGCGGCAATGCTTGGCTTAGGCAGCGGTGCGGGTTGGTTGATGATCAAGAATTTCTACTATATTTGTCAACCTAGTGAAATCCTAATTTTTGCGGGGCCCAAAACTAAAGATCATAATGGCAAAGCATTGGGCTATCGGCTGGTCAAAGGGGGCAGTAGTATCAAAATGCCTTTGATTGAAAAAACCTTCCGCATGGATTTAACCAATATGATTATTGAGTTAAAAGTGACCAATGCCTATAGTAAAGGAGGCATTCCGCTTAATGTCGAGGGTGTTGCCAATATTAAGATTGCTGGGGAAGAACCAACGATTCATAACGCGATCGAACGTCTTTTGGGGAAAAATCGCAAACAAATTGAATTATTAGCTAAACAAACTTTAGAAGGTAATTTACGAGGAGTTCTGTCTAGTTTAACTCCTGAGCAGGTAAATGAAGATAAAATTGCGTTCGCCAAAAGTTTATTAGAAGAAGCCGAAGACGATTTAGAGAAATTGGGTTTGGTCTTGGATAATCTGCAAATTCAGAATATTTCCGATGATGTTCATTATTTAGATTCTATTGGGCGCAAGCAACAGGCTGAGCTGATGAGGGATGCTCGAATTGCCGAGGCCAAAGCAAAAGCTGAATCAATTATCAAAGATTCGGCTAATGACAAAGCCACATCTTTGCGGCAGATTAGTCGAGATTTAGAAATTGCCAAAGCTGAGGCAGAACAAAGAATTCGCGATGCAATTACTAAAAGAGATGCTTTAGTTGCTGAAGCCGAAGCCGAAGTTGTAGCCGAAGTTGCCAGAGCAGAAGCAGAAGTGGCAGTACAAAATGAGAGGATTAAACAAGTTAAGCAACAGTTGCAAGCTGATGTCGTGGCACCAGCTGAGGCGCAATGTAAAAAAGCGATCGCGAAAGCTAAGGGGGATGCAGCCAGTATTATCGAAGATGGTAAGGCTCAAGCTGAAGGTGCAAAACGTTTAGCAGAATCTTGGAAGGCCGCAGGAGCTAATGCCAAAGAGGTTTTTCTATTCCAGAAACTTGAAGTCTTAACTAAAATGATGGCTGCTGGAGTACCCGATGTAGAAGTCGAAAGCATTACGGTTGTTGATGGCCAAGGCGGCAATCAAACATCCCAAATCGCTTCTTTTGTTGAGCAGTTGCGCCAAACAACGGGGATTGATGCGGTAGAAATTGCGAATAGTTTAACGAAGCAAAAAGCGATTCAACCAACTAAAAAGATAGAAAATATTGAAAAGACAGAGGAGTAATATCATCTTATAGATATCTAAAGTAATTGAATTTTATATGACAGAAATAGCACAAAATTATTTGGGCAATATCGGAGAAAATTCTACTCTAGAACAGCGGGTAAAGGTTGCACGGGACAATAATCTTTGTTGGGATGTTTATCTGCAAAAAAGTGAGCTGGTCAAAGGTCGGATCTTAACCAAGTCAGATTCTGGTGTCGAGATTGGGATTATTAAAAGTCGTAATTTGATTTTACGTTCTGGAGATGTTTTAGAAACCGCGATCGGGAATTTAGTTTTAATTCAAATTGAATCAGAAAAGTTAATGATTATTAGCTTTGAAGACTCTTTAGATGATAATTATGCAATGGATTTAGTTAGTTTAGGGCATATTTTAGGCAATCATCATTATCCAATTAAGATTGAGCACCATAAAATTTATGTGCGGCTGATTAGTAATGCGAAAGTGATTGTCAAAATGATTGCTGAGCTAGATATTCCCGGGTTGAAAATTACTTTTGAGACCAACAGCGATCGCGACATTCCTCATTCAACCCATAGTCATTAAAGTCGAGCAAATATCGCTATGTATGAAAAAATGTAACAATGATTCTAAAATACCGACTTTAAAAAATGACATTAGCTGTAGAAAAAACTTTTAATAAACTAGATTGGACTTGGCAAAATCATCAAATTCGTTACACCGTAGCTGGAGAAGGCAAACCTTTATTCCTAATTCATGGTTTTGGCGCTTCGATCGGACATTGGAAAAAGAATATTCCTGTTTTAGCAGAAAGTGGTTACCGAGTTTATGCGATTGACTTACTTGGTTTTGGCGCTTCAGCAAAACCGAACTTGGACTACAACTTAGAATTATGGCAGTCCCAAATCAGAGATTTTTGGTTAGAACATATCAATCAACCAACTGTCTTTATTGGTAATTCCATCGGTGCACTACTTAGCTTGATGTTGGTGACAGATTATCCTGAAATGTCGGCAGGTGGAGTATTAATCAATTGTGCTGGTGGTTTAAATCATCGTCCTGATGAGTTGAATCTGCCGTTACGTTTCGTGATGGGAAGTTTCACCAAATTAGTTAGTTCGCCTATTACGGGCAAATTTATTTTCAATCGGATTCGGCAAAAAAAACGGATTCGGAATACGCTTTATCAGGTTTATCGCGATCGCGCTGCGGTAACGGATGAATTAATCGAAATGCTCTATCAGCCATCTTGCGACCCTGGAGCACAAGAAGTTTTCGCCTCAGTTTTAACGGCACCTCCTGGCAAATCTCCCCAGGAATTATTACCAAATCTACAAGATCCTTTACTTATTTTATGGGGCGAAGAGGACCCTTGGACACCGATCAAAGGCTCCAAAATTTATCAAGATTTAGCTTTAGAAAATAGCAATGTTCAATTCCATGGCATTCCCCAAGCAGGTCATTGCCCTCAGGATGAAAAACCAGAAATCGTCAATCAATACATTCTAGAATGGCTTGCTAATAAATAATAAATATTGTCTTAATCTTTTAAGTGGGAACTGGTTGTCCTGGACGTAATTTTGCCCATTTACCAGTTTCCCGAAGAAAACTGTGACAACCAACTACATCCCATTCCATTTCAATGAGATCATCCTTGGTACGGATATTAACATTGATAGTGGGTTCATTAGCTTCAAAATCTGGATCTTCAGAAAGATGAGGCTGTTGATGTTGAGTCTCCACTGCATTGTAAGTTTGACAGCGATCAACAAAATGACAGTTTACGCAAATACACATAACCTTTACGAATTGCTTTCAAAAGTATTATAACGAGAGAACCTTTACTCTGATTATTCCTGCAAAATTTTCGATAACAATTAGCCGAAGCTTAGCACTTCTTTTTATCGAAAGATCAGTAGCTACTAGTCTATCAATATTGAAATGATGCATAGCAAGAAGGTTAGAGTACACTATCGATAGCAAACTCCAAATCACTATGCTAGATCTCGCTAAATTGGCAGGACAACTTCCAGGGATTAGTCAGCATTTACAAAAGGAAGCATTAGCTTCTCGTCACAGAATTGAACAAGCAGAAATTATCCAAAAACAAGCTTGTCTCCAACAGCAACAACTGATAGAAAATCTGGAGAATTGGCGCGATCGCCTAATCTTTGCCGTCGCGACTCCAGTAGAACCTCTAGATAGTTGTATTGATATTCCTGCTCCACCCTATAGTCATAGTGTTTTTGCTAGTGATGGTTCCCAGATTTCACCTTCCCATCATGAAATAGTCTATTGTTATCTGATTAATGTTGGTCGGGTAATGCTACATTACGGCCAAAGTTTGCATCCTTTACTAGATAGTTTGCCAGAAGTTTTTTACCGAGAGAAAGATCTCTATATTCCCAAGGAATGGGGAATTCAGCTCAGTGAATGGATGGGTCATCGTCGTACTGTCTCAGAAGCAGAAGTTTTGGCTGAGATGGCTTGTCAGTGGGTTTTACCTCCAGGCGCTCATCAAGATACACCTAACCTGGCTATGGTCGATGGCTCACTAATTTATTGGTTTCTTTATGACTTACCTCTAGACGCAAGAGACCAAATTTTAACGCCTATCTTAGCAGCCTGGGAGAAACTCAAACAAACTAAAATTCCTTTTATGGGTTATGTTAGCGCCTCTCGTAGTACCGAAGGAATTAATTTTCTGCGTTTACAAACTTGTCCCCATGACAGTCCTAACTGTGTGGTTCACTGTAGTGATTTGGAAAAATATCCTTGTCAGAAAATAGATCCCCTGCGGGATGCGACCTTTTGGTCTCATCGTTTGCAACCTGGACAAAGAAGTCCTTTATATCGCAGTGGTTTAAAGGTTCTAGAACTTTATGACGAGTCCCAAAGAATTTATTTTTGTTATGTTCATGTTGGCTCAGAAGTTGCCCGCGTTGAAATTCCTGCTTGGGTGGCAGAGGATAGTTCCTTATTAAATCAATCCCTGAGTATTATGTTGGGACAGGTTCATAAGGGCTATGGTTATCCTGTTGCTTTGGCAGAATCTCATAACCAAGCAGTTGTGCGAGGTAGCGATCGCGCTCGTTTTTTCGCGGTTCTTGAACAACAGTTGGTGCGCACAGGAATTAGAAATATCGGAACTTCCTATAAAGAAGCCAGAAAACGCGGTAGTGTCGCCTGAATTAACGAAAGATGCTCACGCTAATTCAAGCACAAAATACAGTAATAAAAATCACAAAAATATTTAAAATTTGATTTGTATCTCGATAATGAAATCAATAGAAAGCTTAATATTATTTAAATAAATGCCGAGTTTAGTTTGATATTAATATTGAAAGAGTGTTTGCATTAGCAAGTTAGTTAGCTAACAGAAATAGTAATCATTGTTAAGAAAAATCAACAAAATAGAGTTAACTGCATAAAAAATTAGCTATAAGCAGGAGTAAAGGTTAGTAGCTCGTAGCTAGAAATTCAGCCAAAGGACAAATAAAGTAAATTTTCCCTAATTCAAATTTTCCTAGTCAAAGTAAAATCATGACCACAACCGAAAGGATAAATAAATTCAAAACGACTGCTCAAGCAATTGAGAATAAACTAAAATCCATTCCGATGGACGTATTAGAACAAGAAGAATGGGTAACTGGGGAACTAATTAATTGTATTGAAAAGCTTAAAGTACATAGTAAACAAGTTGTAGAGCAAGCATCATCTCCAGTAAAAATCGGAGTGGTTGGAGAATTTAGTTCTGGGAAAACATTGCTGAATGGAAGTTTAATTGGTTATGCAGATGCCTTGCCAGTGAATGAAAATGCTACCACAGGAAATGTTACAGCCATTCGTTTAGTACAACAAGAAAAGTTACAGACTAGTAAATTTAGCGACACAATCACTGTTGAATATTTAGATGAGCATCGAGTGCAAGAATGCTTAGCGCATATGCTGACAGAGGCAGAAAAAAGAGCCAAAACAGCAGGATTGGAATCTAAAGACATATCAAATGATATTCTCGGCTGGTGTGAATGGGCTTGGAATGAGAGTAAAAATATAGAATTACGTTTTCTGATCCGAGAATTAGTTCAGTTTGTGCGTGTGCATCAATCTTACGGAGCTATTTTATGTGGAAAGCGTGATGATCAAATTGACGCCAAGATAGCTAAAGAAGGATTAAAACTAGATGATTTCCCTCCAGATATTCAAAATCTGAAATTTGAGGAATTGCCAGAAGCCCCGACGCCCTTATCTCAAGAACCTAAGGTTTTCACTGCTGATTTATTAAAATCGAGTTTCCCTTTAATTAGACGCGTTGAACTGGAAGTAAAAATCTCCAAAGGAATCTGGGATTTAACTAAATTAAACTCAGTGAAGGACTTTGTGATTCTCGATTTCCCAGGTTTAGGCGCAGCAAATTCTGG
>JBCCYD010000247.1:0-8899 GCA_039190385.1 Cyanobacteria bacterium P01_F01_bin.143
ATTACTTAGAGTAGGATTACCGTTGAAAGTAGCAATTGTTATCGGGCTACCAGAACCTGTACCATCAGCATCAAATAATAATCTATTGGTATTGTCATTATAGATAAAGCGATCGCCGGCATCATTTGCACTAGTACCGACAACAAATCTATTAGCCGCTAACGTGCCGACGGTTAATCCCGCACCAAAAGCAGCAGCGGAAACCGCGATCGCATCGACTCCAGGGTTAAAGTCGGTAATCGTATCTCCACCATGATTTAATCCGAAATACATAAAGCGATCGCTGCCACCATTCCCCGTCAATTGATCGGAACCAACGCCACCAATCAAATCATCATTATTCGCCCCACCGCGCAACGTATCATTACTACCACCACCATCCAAAATAACTCTTAAATTCGTAACAGCAGAAGCATTGAGAATATTGATGCTACCACCACCATTAAGTCTGGCAGATTCAATTCCGGTGAAAGTATCAGTCCCTCTAGCGTTTAGCGTAGTATTTGTGATGGTAAAGTTGATATCCCCAGATTCGACAATGCGATCGCTACCCGCGCCACCAAAGATTTGATCGTTGCCATTACCCCCTTGAAGCGTGTCATTACCAGCTCCTCCATAGAGAGAATCAACCCCGCCTTCTCCTAAGAGTAAATCATTATTTTCCTCGCCAAAAAGACGATCTGTCCCTTCTCCACCAAATAATGTGTCGTTTTCTGTTCCACCATAAAGGAAATCGTTTCCTACTTGACCGCGAAGAATATCGGGGGCTTTAGCGCCGAAGATCGTATCGTTTCCTGAACCCCCATTGAGAATATCACCGCCTTGATTGCCGTTAATCTCATCATTGCCATTACCGCCGAAAATCTCATCAGTATCAGCTCCACCATTGATGGTATCGTTCCCATTTTCCCCAACCAGGCGATCGTTACCCAATCCACCGTCGATTAAATCATCTCCAGCATTCCCATTAATCGTATCTCGACCTTCATTGCCATTCAGGACATCGAATCCCGCACCACCAACCAAGAAATCATTACCTAAATCTCCGTTGATCGTATCATCTCCATCGTTTCCTTCCAGAAGATCGTAACCAGTTCCCCCAGAAAGTAAATCGTTGTCATCACCACCTTTGAGAGTATCTCCCCCGTCACCACCTTCTAAGGTATCAGCACCTTCGGAGCCAAAAAGAAGGTCTACTCCAACACCACCGATAATGCTGTCATTGCCACCAAACCCATTGATAGTATCGTTGCCAGCAAGACCATCAATTTTATCTGCTTGACCAGTGCTAAAGCCTAATGCTAAACGATTATTTCCCCCATTCCCAAAGATATTATTAGCAAAAGGCTCGACAATATTCAGAATTTGATTGACTGCAACATTATTGAGAACTTGCGTGACTCCTGAAGGCCATTTAATTTCAATATTATTAACTACAGAATCTTGGGCTAAACCAAAATGAAGACGGGTATCATTCTGAGCAAAATTATGAGTACCGCCATTTTGTTCTCTAAGTTGAGTTGTGCCGCCCGATGTTACTCGAACCTGAGCGCCAATCCCATCACGGTTGGATTGGGTTCCTTGGAGCTTCACTTGTATCCAATTATTATTATTGCCTGAGTTTTCCAGTAGTTGAGAAGGAGTTCCCAAATAGGTTTTGCGAGGAGAACGACCTACCGTGGAACCAATAAAGATATCTAAAGCTCCATCATTGTTATAGTCAGCAGTTACTAGTTTGGAGCCTGTTTCAAAGTCTAACCAATGAAAACCAAATGAAGTACCTGCTGCACCACCTGCTTGGGGTACAGTGCGAAATGTGCCATTTCCTAAATTTTCGTAGAGAATATTTGGTTGATCGAAAGAAGAATAGGCATTAGCAACATAAGCATCAATATCTTTATCATTGTCAAAATCACCTGAAATTACTGATTGTCCCAAAGTTGGCGTATTTAAGCCCGCCGCTACACTCGTATTAACGAATTGATTAGTATTGGGATTGAATATCCATAGTTGATCTGTTAAAGCATTGTTTGTCGGATCAGCATTGTTAAAACCAATGGGATTAAGATTGGTAATATTTTGAGTTGATTCGACTGCGGAGCGAATGCTTTCAAATTTATTAGAATTGAGTTTAATTTCCCAGGTTTGACTCCCTGTATTATAGTTAATATAAACTCCTCTTTGAGATCTGTTACTAGGAATTCCTGTAACGCCAGGACTGTTGGGATTTAATGCCAGAGCTGCAACTCTGTCTACTTGATTGGTTTGGGGACTATCATTGCTAACGGCCGTCTCTGTGGTTGCGGAACTAATATTGACAAAAGCTTCTAGTTCCGCAGTTGTCGGATTACGTCCTGATGCACCAATAAAGATTTGCGAGGGAGATATTTGAGCGGCTGTCCCACTAATATTGAAGAAGTCGATCGCGACCGTGCCCGTAGTTCGGAATCTATAACCAATCTCTGTGCCAGGATTACGAAGAATCAGATCGCTAGAAACAATCCGATTATTACCTTGAGAAACACTTGGTTGATCGATCTTAACTAGAGAACGGACAAAAAGCATGTCATTATGACCATCGCCATTAAAGTCGGCAATCACCGAATCTCTGGCTGATTCATGATCCTGAAAATCTTCTGTCGGATCATTAGGAACGTCAGAAGTTAGAGGAAAATTAAAGTCATTGGTAATATTGACAAAACCATTTCCCGAAGAAATATCGTAGACTTCTAGGGGAAATTGATAGGTACCTTGGATTATTAGATCAAGATTGCCATCTCCGTTTAAATCTGCTAACTGACCATAACGAGAGGAACCATTAGCATCTAGTCCTACGGCATTGGTGCGATTGACGAATGTACCATTACTTTGTTGTTCAAAATAAGCATTGGGGCCTTGCCCATCGTCTCTGATCGCAACTAAATTAACAAAATCTAAGCGACCGTCACCATTGCCATCAAACCAAACTGAAGCACGACTTCTTCCTACTTGATAAACAACATTTCTTTCGTTACTTTCTTCGGTGAGAATTCCTGTATTATTGTTGCGATTAACAAAAAAATAGTTAGGCTGTCCTTGACCGTTACCTAACTGACCTCCACTATTTACGAGAACATCGAGATCGCCGTCGTTATCAGCGTCAATCCAGTTGGTACCGTGGGTATCTCCCCCAAATCCACTGCGCCAATCTTCTTCAAATAAATTAGTGAAGGTGCCATTCCCATTATTTATGTATAGTAGGGGATATTTTGCGTTAACAAATAAGGAGTTGGGTGCTTCGTTATTGTAGCCATGTCCGCTAATCCAGAGGTCGGAAAGACCATCGTTATTGTAGTCTAGCCAAGCAACACTAATGGCTTCATCCCCACGATCGCGCGACCAGACTATACCGGCTTGTGCGGTAACATCTGTAAAGGAATTACTATTTAAAACCATAAATATAATATTAAGAATGCATAATTATTTAAACTATTAGTATCAAACAATAACACTGAAAAAATATAGCTAAAATTTTTTTTAGATGAAGAAAAATAGCCCAAATATGCAATTTGTTTATGATTTAAGATATTGTCAAAAAAGTATGTCGAAGTAATTTCCTTACTTTATAGTTTTGATGTTTTTTGTTTTTTGATTTTTTCTGGAAAAAGTATCGATTCTCTATTCGCGATCGCTTGATTGTCAATGCAAAATGACCTGTATTTACTTAAGAATCAACTGTATGTTCTTCATGTAAATGCTCATCATCTTCTCGATTAGATGTTGTCTTTGCTAACAAATTATTAGGAGTTGTCTCTTCCGGGATTGTCTCCTCTGGAGTTGTCTCATCACCATTAAATGAACCATTAATACTTTCTGAGAGATCGGTGATTTTAATAACTTTAGTCGCATCAAACTCAATGGGCAACTGATTGAAACGAGCTAATTCCTGATCAATAAAATGAACAAATTTATCAGCATCTAACTTACTGGCAAATGCTTGATTCGTTATGGGAAGATTGTTCCGAATTTTCCCTGTCGCCAGATAGCTTAGAATAGTATTTCCTAGATCGCTATATTTAAGAAATAAAGATCGATTAGCCTCACGATTCAATTCTTGTTGAAAAATTCCTGGAATTCTCTGGTAAAGAAGCGCTGCACTTGCTGTAGTGATAAATATATTCATCAAAGCAGGGTTAGCATCTCCAATTCCTTCTTCGGCAACAAAAATCACGCAAATACCAGCAACTAATGCTAGACCAGAGGCCATAGAAATCGAAAGAAAATGCTGACGATAAAAATAGAGCATAAATTCTTTATGTCTAGATATTCTGATCTGAATTTCTTCTAACTGTTGTTCTAATCTTGATTGATAATAAGGATTCTTCTTAATTGAGTCATGGATGTTTTCGGGAAATTTCGTATTTTCCAGGGAAAATTTATCAGGATTTTTTTTGCTTATTCCATCTATCCATTTTCTTGACAGATAATTGGCATATACATTTAATATCAAGAATGTGCTGCCAATCATTACGCCAGAAGCGATGACTAACAAAGCATGACCCCAAAAACTCGGATAAAAGCCGTAATAGAGAGCATTTTCTTGTCTATCAATTTTTTCAATCTTATTTACGAAACATATTCGCCACATACATAAGATACTTTCTTTATCTTCAGTAGTTGGTTTTGTGGAACTCGAATCTTCATTTTGGGCAATTATAATTTTTGAAGGAATAGTTTCTACCGTAAGAGATGAACTGTTAGTGGCGAGATCTTCGGTAGTCGCTTTTGCAAACGCTGGAGTTACCACAGAAAAGCTCAACGCAAGCATCGAAGCTGAGAAAAAAATCTTAATCATGAGAATTAACAAGAATTAATAAAGGTTCTTTTCTTAGCTTACCTGTTGTTATTCCCTAAGAAAGTAAGATCTTAAGCCGTCTTAAGGTAAGGGATTTGTCTCTCTTGCTTTAAGCTTTTTCCGTCAAATAGGAGATAGAACTGAGCCCGAGCAATCACATCATCTCCGTAATCATTATGCGTGGTTCCCAGATTCATCCGCTCAATGCTGTTAACATTCGATACTCCCGAGTTATAGGCCACGCAAGCTCCTTTCAGAACCTGTTCATCAGGCCAATCAGGATGTTTTTGGGCAACGCGATCGCGATAATTACTGAAAATAGCGATCGCTTGTTCGATATGTGCTTGAGAATAGGGATCATCTAATCCATGCAGGGAATGAAAGCGTCTATCAACTTGTAAAATACCATAGCCATGATTGTTATCACCCCAACCAGGCTTATTTGGATGTATTCCTAAGACAGCACCTAAATGACTTTCCCGACTAGCAAGAGCAATAATAAGTGCTGTGGGGACATTAAGTTTTTGCGCAACTTTCGCGATCGAAGCCAACTTTTCTAATGACAGATTTTCTAGGTCTCGGCGGGCGATTTCGCCACTTGCCACAATGCCAGGAATCGCAATATTTTCCGGTTGAGCCGTTACTAGACTACAGCCATTGGTTGGGCAATGTGTTAGAGCTCTTTCCCAGCGACTTAGAGTTGTACTAATTTCTTCAGGAGAAATATGATCAAGATCTCCGAGGTTATCCCCATCATAATCTGCTAAATCACCGTCATAGCCTTTAACAATTCCCACATGAACTTTAAAGGCATACCAATTATGTCTGCCATTTTTGGCTTCTTTGAGTTCAAACTTCCAGTGGTTACCTTCATCTTGCACCCAATTTACCAAAAGAGGCTCTGTCATAATCTTTGGGTCGAACTCAAACTTTTCTTGGGCATTAGTAATCTCAGCTGATTGAATCGGTTGGCTTTTGATGACAGTCGTTTCCTTTACATAAATAGCATAGTCAAGCAATCCCAGTTTTTTACAAGTATTTTCCCCAGCAATTCCATCAGCAAATAAATCTGGCTGGCTACGTTGATAGTCTACAACAGCTTTTTTGGTAAAGAAACCGAAGTCGCCATCAGCTTTTATATTTAAATTTTGCTGGAGCCAACGAACGTCTAAGCCACGGGAACCAACTCTCATCACTTCAATATTTTCAATCGAATCATCTTCATCGACTCCACCAGCAAGCAGCTCAAAATTAAGATGAATCTTAGTGCCTTTGATATAGCAATATGTATCGAGATCAACATGGGAACCATAGTCACGCGGTCCCCGGGAACCATGACCAGCTTCAATGCCAATGGCTTCTCCCTGGGTTACTTTTTGACCTACTGTTTTCAATAGTTTGGAACAGTGAGCATAGGCTTGATAACAAGTATAGGTTTTGCCCTGATAAATAAATGGGATATCTAGTTTGATATGAATCCGATAGCCATAGCCCCCTTCTCGACCTGCTTTGGTCACTACTCCTGAATACATGCAAATGACATTAGTGCCGAATCCTTTTGTATAGTCGAAGCCGATATTGTAGTTGCCAGGATTAATCGTTTTGAGCGAGCCATCTCGAAAAATTGCTTTTGCGCCTCTTTTTCTCCCATGACCAAAAGGTTCCATAAAGCCGCCTGTGACCAACACAGATCCCATGATTCTATTATTATATTGGGTGTAAGGAGCTCTCACTTGAACTTCTGGGAAAGGTTTATCAAATAAAATTGGCGTATCGCCCATGATGATTCTCCTGCGACTAGCTATCATTGCTTATTATTTAATAATTCCCCAATACCACACAGAGTTATACAACGTGATAAAACAAAATTTTATTTTTACTATTTAATCTTTATTTGTTTCTATCTAGTCCTTTTTAAGGGGCATAGACAGACCAAGCTTCCGCTTCATAAATCAGGTTTTTTCTTTCTGTAATGATCAACAAGTAGCTCCCATCGTCTAATGCCTTGATCGCATAAACTATATTGCCATTGCGCGCTTGCCAAATGATTTCAGCATCCACTGGGTCGCCGACGATAGCAGGGAGAATAAGTTGGGCTTTAGTTTCTTTGTCATAACCACAATAGATAAAACTTCCATCTTGTTCTGTAAAAATAGAAATTTTAAAATCAGAAGTTTCGTAGCCATCCTCAAAGATGGGTTGCTGACAGATATTAATGCGCTCAATAATATCTATTTTTTGTTGTGAAGAAAAAGGCATTGCTGCCCAACTAGGCATAGTTGTATTGAGTATGCCTAGTAGCAAAATAAACAACTTACTTATTCTAAACTTCATTATTTTTGAGTCATCATAGTATTTCTTCCTGATTATGGAGTGGCAATTTGGGTTTGACCAGTTGAGTTTTACTTTTTCTCAGCTTCTTTGATCAAGCGATCAATCTCATGGGCAATATCAGGGGCTGTTTCATCCCAATAATGGGTATGTGCTCCAGCTCCAATACAGAATTCTCTACTAGTTACTTGAGGATTGTTTGTGTATTGACCACGAAAAACATTTTTGTCTTTATCTTCTTCTAAGTTAGGATCAAATTCTACTTTCATCCATAGGTCATTATCATCAGGCGATCGCCATAAGTAACGACCAATATAATCTCCACTCCGATAAGCATTTACCCATTGTTTGACGTTTAATAATTCAGAAGGGTCGGGGTTAATATTTTTATTATCAGATGGTGATTGCTCATTGTATACCCAGTGATAGAGATGAGGAAAAGCGAAACCATAAAGTTGGCGAATAGGGGAACCCATTGTAAACAAATAAATATTGGGTATATTGAAATCTTTTCCAATTTCTAAATAATTTAGAAAGCGAAGCAAATCTGCACTAATGACCGTACCTTGACTATGAGAAACAATCACAATTGCATCATACTGTTTTTCCTTCGGGCGATCGCAAATATACTTCAGCAAAGAGAAATATCTAGCATAAATTCGTGCGCGGGGATTATCTTCTCTTGGATATAAACGTAGATAATTATCGACATCTAGTGCAGCATCTAAAACACTGCGTATCCCTAAAGAGATTTTATTAAGACGTGCACTAAAAGCTAGTAAGCTACCAGCAGAAGCTGCAATTAATACAGCAGAATAATTTTGAATTTTCGCTGTAATATTGAGCCAATTAATCACATTTTCTGGACTGAGCCAAGTTAATTCAATCCAGCCAAGTAGATTGTTGAACCCAAGCAATAAAGCGATACCAAAGAGAATAGGAGCTATTGTACATATTAAAAAATTCAGGACAACAATTGTAATTTCATAGCCTTTAGTTATCCATTGTCCTAAATCAAAAGATAAATAACTGCTGTAATCTTGATTGGTTGCTTGATTATCCGAATCGGGAGGAACTAGTTCAGTAATAAGGGCTGGTAGAAGTGTCCATAAAGCAATCAATACAGTAAATATAAATATAACTATGAAAACGCTTGAAAAGGGGGTTGCGGCAAAATCACTAATTACTTGAAGAAAGCAATCCGAATTTGAAGAACAAGATTGTCCAAGTTTTCCATCAAGTTGTAATTGAATATAATAGTGCAATCCCTCCATATAAATTGGACTATAATCATCAATGTCAGTAATTAAATTAGAGCCAATACGATTCAAAGCTGACCAGAGAGGTAAGGTTATCATCAAAAATAACAATCCTGGGAAGCTAAGAGCTATAACAGAAATTAATCTTGCATTTCTAAGTTTTTGGAAACTAACTAGTCCTATCTTTCCTTTTAAATAAGACAGGATCAATAATCCTAAGCCTGAATTGAGTATATATAGGACAGTAAATACAATCCATGCAAAAAATATTGATATATAAATTAATTCTGCTAAATTCAAACTCAGAATTGTAATATCTTCAATAGAAAATGAGTTTGGCAAACTGTATAAGCAGAAATAGGAAACTGCTAACATAACAAAAATAATTGCTGAAAATAGAAAAGTTCCAGGTCTATGCTTATTATAGGGACGAAGGATAAAAATAGAAATAATTAATATTATAATTAAAATAAAA
>JBCCYD010000248.1:0-8775 GCA_039190385.1 Cyanobacteria bacterium P01_F01_bin.143
TTTCTTACAATATACTGTAAGAAAGTAATACTTATTTCCGTAATGCAAACCTCTAAAGTTACCAGTAAATATCAAGCTACTATCCCCAAAGAAATTAGAGCTAAATTAAATCTTCAAGCTGGAGATAATATTGCTTTTAGTGAAGTGGAAGGTCAAATTATTATTTCCAAAGTTGAGCCTACAGATTGGAATTATCTTCAATCTATCTCTGGTACCTTAGAGCCTGAGTGGTTAAGTGATGAGGATGAACAAGCTTATGCCGACTTATAAACAGTTTGATATTGTTGTTGTTCCTTTTCCATTCACAGACAGTCCAAAAACCAAAAGACGACCTGCACTAGTTCTGAGCGATGTTTCAGTCTTTAAAGTAAATAAAACCATTCTGACAATGATTACATCGGCCAATCATCCTGAATGGGCATTAGATACAAAAATTAAGGATTTGGAAGCAGCAGGATTGAAAGCGCCATCAAAAATCAGATTTAAGCTGTTTACACTCGATAATCAACTTATTATCAAGAAAATTGGTAGCTTAGGTATTCATGACCGCAGAGCAATTACTCAAACAATAAAACAATTATTTAATATTTAATGAGAGCTTATAGAATAGACATTATTAACGACAATTGCTAGGACTATTACAGATTAGTTTTCGCAAGATTTCTAATTTCTAATTGGTTTTCTCCAACAGTCTTCTAACCAATCAATTAACTCAGAACGGTCTGAAGAAACCTGCTTAATAACACTCCAAACCTGAACTGCTGTCTGAGGATCATTAACTTCAACTTTTAATGGCTTCCCTGTGGATAAAGAACATTTTATCGATAAATCTTGAAGACGACGATAAATACTCCAACAGTTGCTTCTATCAATTTTGATTATCTGGTAGTTAGTCGGTTGAGAGCGCTCTGATTCCATATTTACTAAAATTGATTTTAATTTAATAAAGATTCTCTTTAAGTGCTTCAGCAGTCTATCTAGCTAGCAAATTAGGTTAAACGCAGAACTGCAAACATAGATACAAACACCTAATTTCTGATAAGTAATAGAACTTATGCTGAATAAAAAATTTTAAACTGATATTATAAAAAACGAATAAATACTAGATTGCTGTAGAACAACTGTATTTTTTATCCGGAATTTAGTATAGACTTAGATGATAATTAATGTCAATAAATTGCTGATAAAGATTTCCAAAAATGGCCAAAAAGAAAATACAGGACATGTATCCCCTCTCTCCAATGCAACAGGGAATTCTGTTCCACAGCTTGTTAGAGCCCAATTCTGGAGCCTATATCGTGCAAACTTCCTTCGAGTTGTGCGGCAATCTAGACATACCTGCCTTTTCCCAATCTTGGCAACAATTAATTGACAGACATTCAATTCTAAGAACTGCTTTTGTTTGGCAAAATCTAGATCAACCTTTACAGGTCGTAGGGAAAACTTCAAAAATCACACTCATAGAACATGATTGGCAAAATATCTCACTAATGGAGCAACCGGAAAAATTAGCTACATTTCTCCAAGAAGATAAAAAAACAGATTTCAATCTTAATAAAGCTCCATTAATGAGACTTAATCTGATTAAAATGCCAACGCAAAAAAATCAAAATCCTGGAGCACAAACCTATAAATTTATCTGGACTTACCATCACCTATTGCTAGATGGTTGGTCTGTTCCTTTGTTAATCAAAGAATTATTAAATTATTATCAGAGTCTATCTCAAAATATAGATATCTCGATAACTCCAGCAATTCCTTACAAAAATTATATTGCTTGGCTCAAACAACAAAATCAAGATCAAGCTCGTGACTTTTGGCGTCAAGAACTAAAACATTTTTATGCACCTACTTCCCTAGGAATCACCACAAATACTGATGGCAAAAAAGATTCTGATGCTAATTATCTTCAACATAAGTTACAACTATCAGCCGAAACTACTTTCAAACTAGAGTTTTTAGCTAGAGAATATCAACTGACACTCAATACATTAATCCAAGGAGCTTGGGCAATTTTACTTCATCGCTATACTGGCTATGAAGATATCGTTTTTGGCGCTACCAGTTCTGGTCGTTCTACACAATTATATAATGCTCAAACTATGGTGGGATTATTTATCAATACCCTTCCTGTAAGAGTTCAAATTGATGATGAGAAATTTTTGCTCGATTGGCTTCAACAACTACAAAAAAAACAAATAGCAAGACAGGAATATGAATATACTTCTCTGATTGATATTCACCGAGTAAGTGAGGTTCCCAGAGATGTCCCCCTATTTCAAAGTATTGTTGTTTTTGAAAATTATCCTGTTGAATCAAGCTTGAAGCAATCTTTAGCTACTTTCAACATCAAAGATATTCAGATTACTGAACAGACTAACTATCCTCTGACTATATATGTCACGAAGGATTCTCAATTAACGCTAAAAATACTTTATAAAACAGAATTGTTTAATGCTCGCTCAATCACAAATTTGCTAGGGCATTTTAAAACTCTGCTGGAAGAAATAGCTAGTGATCCGCAGCAAAAACTTGGTCAGCTAAATATTTTGACTGCTTTAGAAAAAGAACAGTTGCTCACTCAGAATAAGTCCAATAGTAGAGAATATCCTCAAAATTATTGTTTCCATCAACTATTTGAAGCTCAGGTTGTGAAAACTCCTGAGGCAATAGCAGCTATCTATGAAGAAGAGTCAATCACTTATCAAGAACTAGATTCTAGAGCTAATACCATAGCTAATAATTTACAAGAACTTGGTGTTAAACCAGAAACCTTAGTCGGAATTTCCTGCGATCGCTCTTTGGCAATGTTAGCCGGACTACTCGCTATTCTCAAAGCTGGTGGGGCCTATGTTCCGCTTGATCCCACTTATCCGCGATCGCGTCTAGATTACATAGTAGAAGATAGTCAAATTAATATTATATTAACCGAAACAAAACATGAACCAACCTTCCGCGCCCCGCAAAGCGGATCTCTTCGAGATCGTAACTTGACTATTGTCAACCTAGATGGGCGTAAGCCTTACGCCCCTACAACTCCCTCTGCTCCCCTGCCCCTCCGCTCCCCTGCTCCCAACAACCTCGCCTACGTCATCTACACCTCAGGTTCTACAGGAAAACCGAAAGGAGTTCAAGTTACCCATCGTAATTTAATAAATTTCCTCTGGTCAATGAAAGAAAAACCAGGAATCACCGCAAAAGATATTTTATTAAGTGTGACTACGATATCTTTTGATATTGCTGCTCTCGAATTATATTTACCTTTAATCGTCGGTGCTACAGTTGTCATTGCACCTACAGATATTACTAGTAGCGATCGCGATTTAGCCACTAGGATTGAAGATTATCAAATCACCATGATGCAAGCAACTCCGATCACTTGGAGGATGTTATTAGCTGATAACTGGCAAGGTAATCAACAGCTAAAAATTCTCTCTGGGGGTGAAGCTCTAGAACCCAAATTAGCTCAGCAATTAATTACAAAAGGCAAAGAAGTTTGGAATCTATATGGGCCAACGGAAACAACCATTTGGTCATCACTTCATCAACTAAAAGCTGACGAAAATCAAGATATTAAAAAAGTATTTTTAGGCAACGCGCGCCGCGCTTGCGAAGCTCTACCCGAAGGGGCAGCGGATCTCTTCGAGATCGCTAATACGCAACTATATGTTTTGGATTCTCAACTACGCTTAGTTCCTCCAGGAGTTATCGGTGAATTATATATAGCTGGTTCAGGACTAGCTAGAGGTTATCGCGATCGCCCTGATCTCACAGCTGAAAAATTTATACCAAACCCTTTTTCAGTTAACAGTCATCAGTTATCAGTCATCAGTTCTGCGTCCTCCTCCTCAGCTCCTCCTGCTTCCTCAGCAAGAATTTACAAAACAGGCGATCGCGTCAGATGGAATTTAGACAGCAATTTAGAATATATCGGGCGGGTTGATCGTCAAATTAAATTCAGAGGTTTTCGGATTGAATTAGGCGAAATAGAAACAGCTTTAACCCAATATCCAGACATAGAAACAGCTATTGTGATTCTTCAAGGAGCAGATCTAGAACAAAGGCTAATAGCTTATATTTTGCCTCAAGAGAAATCGAATTTAGTTGTAGAAAATTCTTCTAAACTACAGTCTTTTTTACAAGACAAACTACCCTATTACATGATTCCTAGTAATTATGTCATCCTTAAAGAACTTCCCCTAACTCCTAATGGCAAGATAGATCGCCTTGCCCTAACTAAAATAGAAACATATTCCCAGCGCCTAAATACAAACTACCAAAAACCCCAAACCGAAATTGAAAGAGCGATCGCTTCAATTTGGCAAGATATATTACAAGTAGATCGAGTTGGCCTGGCTGATAATTTCTTTGATTTGGGAGGACAATCCCTACTAATGATTCGTGTACACAGTAAATTAAAAGAGCAGCTGGAAGTAGAGATATCTTTAATTGATATGTTTAGATACCCGACAATTGCTTCTTTAGCTCAATATTTAAATCAAAATAATTCTCAAGAAGAAATATTCGATATACAACAAAAACCTAAAATACTAGCAGGCCAAAACCGCCTTCAACAATTACGAAGAAAAAGAAATCAAAACCAAAACAAACCTTAAATTAGTTACTTTTTATGATTCTTCTTTACTTTCAGATAACCCCATAATTTCTTCGCTATCATCAAATAAATTAATAATGCGATAACAAATTTGTTTTAGTTTTTCTTGGGATCTGACTGTGGGAGGAAAACCCCCTTCAAACTGCCAATCAGCAATAGTCGATAATCGCCACAATGGAGAAGCATGCTCAAAGCCAGATAGTTCAATGCCGATGGCTTTAAGTTTATTCTGCCGAAAGTCTTGATTAAATTTGACTTGCATCAAGATACTACGACATTGGCAAGAAAAATCTAAATTAGGAAAATGAAACCCGATGTCTATAGAATTTTCGTCTTGATACTTTTTCGTGTTGGCATTTTGCATCCAAGGCTTCAGGTCAGCTTTAGCTTCAGGAAACTTTGATTTAAATAGATAGACAATAGCCTCAATCTTACTAATCATTTTAAGATTGGTAGCTTGCTCAATTGCATTCATTATTTTGACTCCTTAAAAATCTGAATTATGGTAGTAACTTTGTAATTTTTTGTCAAAGCGATCTCTTTCTACGACAATTTTCCAAACTTCGTCCCAACGATTGGCAATAATTGTCTTAACTCTTTCTAGTTGCCAATCAGGAATATGACTTTTGAGTTTTGTTTTTCCGGACTTCATAATTAATTCTTTGGTAATCATCTACTAGTACCTATTGGTCATTAGTATTTGGAGAGCAACTTCAATAAATTTGCCAACGGTATATTGATTTTTCGAAATAATTCATTTAAAGGCTTATTGAGGGTAAATAGCTTAATCGCCAATGGTAAGAATTTATCACTTTTAAGAAATTCTTGCAAATTATTTTCAATAATGTCATTATTCTCTTAGTGACGATCGAATATCTTTTTACATAATGACTAATTACACTGAAGAACTTAGGAATACCGCTAAAGCTATGGTAGCTGAAGGCAAAGGTGTCCTAGCAATGGATGAAAGCAATGGTACTTGTAACAAACGCTTTGAGGCATTAGGCGTTCCGACAACGGAAGAAAATCGCAGAAGTTATCGAGAATTAATTTTAACTACTCCAAACTTAAGCAACTATATTAGTGGCGCGATTTTATACGATGAAACCATTCGTCAATCGACTCTAGATGGTAAATCTTTTGTTGCCGTCATGCAAGACAATGGCATGATCCCTGGTATTAAAGTTGATACCGGAGCCAAAGAACTAGCCCAAAGACCTAATGAAAAAGTAACGGAAGGCCTAGATGGCTTACGCGATCGCATCAAAGAATACTATGACATGGGAGCACGTTTTGCTAAATGGCGAGCTGTAATTACCATTGGCGAAAGCATTCCTAGTGTTGGTTGTATCGAAGCTAATGCTCATGGTTTAGCTCGCTACGCTGCATTATGTCAAGAAAATGGCTTGGTTCCCATTGTTGAACCAGAAGTCTTGATTAATGGTAGTCATGATATAGATAGATGTTATCAAGTCACAGAAAGTACTTTGCAAGAGGTCTTTCGCCAGCTTTATAGCCAAAATGTTGCCTATGATCAAATGATCCTCAAGCCCAGTATGGTTATTTCTGGAATGGAATGCTCTGTTCAAGCTAGTGTTGAACAAGTAGCAAAAGCCACAATGGAATGTCTGTTAAATAACGTTCCCGCAACTGTGCCTGGAATAGCTTTCTTGTCTGGGGGTCAAAGCAATGTCAGAGCTTCTGCCCATCTCAATACCATGAATCAGGTATATGGGTCCTCTGCACCTTGGCGAGTAACCTTCTCCTATGCTAGGGCAATTCAGCAACCAGCTCTAGAACATTGGAGTGGAGATCCCAAAAAAGTAGCCGCGGCACAAAAACTATTATTGCATCGAGCACAATGTAACGGCGCTGCTAGCATGGGCAAATATACTTCAGATATGGAAAAACAACCAGCTTTAGTCTAGCCTCATCAAGACAGAGCATAAATTAAATTGATTCATCCTCCTTCTCTATGTACTTTGAGCAGTGATAGGTAATTTATTTTACTTGTTACTGCTTTTTCTTTGGGAATTTCAGGCGATCGCAAAAAAACTAAATTATTTGAGAATAAATTTGAATAAATGTTGCCTACTACACATATTGAGGCAAAATGTGTAGTGGAATACAATTCCTTGCGTGAGCGGATCTTGGAGATGAAAGATAATTAAAAAAAGATAACATACTTAACATTTTTCTCTTTACAAATGACAATATCTATCATTAAATGGAAAAGCGGGGAAAAATGAATAATCATAATAAATAGCTATTAGCTAAATATTCATAAGTACCAAGTTAGTTTTTGATCGTTTTGAATATTGGAGAAAATATTATGGCGGGAACCACTGGAGAGCGGCCTCTCGGAGATATTGTTACGGATATTGAATTTTGGAAACTCCACTTTATCAATATTCCAGCGATTTTTATTTCCGGGTTTTTATTTGTTAGCACTGGTCTGGCTTACGATGTCTTTGGGACACCTCGACCCGATGAATACTTTGTAAATTCAAGCTTAGACATTCCAATTCTGACTACGCGGATGGAAGCTAGAAATGAGTTGGAGGGGTATATCGAAGGAAGAGCAGAGACAGCTCCTGAAATTGAAAATTCTTTAAAATAAGTAAAGCAAATAGTTATGGTAAGTAATCAATCCGAAAATCTCCCCTTAGAAAATTCTCAAGAACAAGATCCCAAATTTAATTATCCTATTTATACAGTTCGGTGGTTAGCTATTCACACCTTAAGTGTTCCTTCCGTCTGGTTTTTAGGTGCAATTTCGGCAATGCAATTTACTAATCGATTTGACTCAAGTCTACCCTTAGAAAGTTTCATTTCTAACCTCGGTTTAGATGTGAGCACAACATTAGTTTTGTTGCCGATCATTTTTTCTATTGTTTGGACAGCAATCAATTTTGGTAAACCAACAGTTGCAGAATTTAAAAAAGTATTGTTGGCTGGGAATGCTTCTTGATTTTCCAGATTAATCAATATTCTTAGCTACCTAAAATACGGATAGCTAAGAATATTAGAAAAAATTTTCATTAATGAAATAATCGAGGTTTTTCGATGTACTATTTATTGAGCGATTATCGTCTTTTAATAATTACATCACCGATATTTAGTGCAATCCTTTGGGGATTAATTGTATATGTATATGCAGAGTATCAATTTGATGATTAACCTTTGTTGGTAAATAAACTTGATTAGGTATATCTATGAAACACACAAAAATTTTCAAATCTCTCGCAATTTTGTTTTTTGTTATAACTTTCAGTTGGATTATGAATATTGCGCCTGTTATGGCAACAACATTCTATTTCAAATCACCTGGGGAGCCAGGTTTAGAAGGAGTTTTTACTGGTAAATTGGTCTACGACAAAGATGCAGTTAATATTGCGTTAAGCGATTCGACAACTCCGGGAAGCTCTCTAACCTTAGGGGATTTAGGGGAAGATTATGAATTCCAGTTTGAATATATTTCTCCCTATTCAGGAGTAATGCATACTGAAGAGTCTATTTGTGGACGTGATATTGGAGAAGATATTAATAATAGTGGCAATCCCAATGTATCTTTTCGTAAGAAAGAAGGGCCTTTTTTCCAATTTAATGTAAATGGAGATTTAGCATCTTTTAATCTTATCTCATGTGTCGGCGATCGCGGTGATTTATATTCTTCTATTTCTGATCGAGATCGTTCTGTTGCCTATAGCGAACTACAAATTGTATTTAACAGAGCTCTATTTATTGATGCAGATTATACTGGTATTAAATCTGGTCGCCGGTATACGAAAAAATTCCCGATTAGCGTAAATTTTGAGGCTAGTTAGATTTAGTTAATCCTTTTAGAGAATCTCGTCTTCTATTATATCAAGAAAAAACATGAAAAAGCAGTATCTTACTAAAATATTAGCGGGTTTTCTGATTTTATGGATTAGCTTAGTTAATATGCCTCAGGCTCAAGCAGTTACTCCTAAAAGTAACAAATTATTAGGATATCCAGAAACGAGTATTTCGTTGAAGGCTCTACAAAAGAAATGCTTTTATCATAATGGGAATTATGGCGTTCAAATGTGCAAGCAATTAGTTTCCTACACTCCCAATGATCCAGAAGCTTGGAATAATTTAGGATATAAATATTTCCATGTAGAAAACTATAAAAA
>JBCCYD010000249.1:0-8769 GCA_039190385.1 Cyanobacteria bacterium P01_F01_bin.143
AGAAGATTGAAAAAAGCGATCGCTATTCCGATTCTTAATCTAATTTAGAATTCTTGCCTTTAAGAATTTTAACCGCAATAATGGCAACATCATTCAGGAGCGATCATCAATGTTGAAGTTTTACTATTCCCGTCTTTCGATTAATGCTCGTCGCGTTTGGGTTACTTTACTAGAGAAAAATCTCGAATTTGAACCTGTTTTAATGAAACTTAGCGGCGATCAATTTAAACCAGACTTTTTGAAATTAAATCCTTTTCATCATATTCCTGTATTAATCGATGATGATTTTACGGTCTTTGAATCCTTGGCAATTCTCGATTACTTAGAAGCGAAATATCCTCAGCCTAGTTTTATGTCTAGCGATGCTCAAGAGATTGCCAAAATTCGCACAATTCAATTGGTCACAGTCAATGAATTACCTCCCGCTTCGATTGTTTTGATGAAAGATATGCTCGACGTTGAAGTTGCCCCACAACAAATGGAAAAAGCCAAGGCAACTATGGCAACAGCTTTGAAATATTTTGAAGCTAATTTATCCCCCAATAACTCTTATTTTATTGGTGAAAAATTTACCTATGCCGATATCGTTGCTGGAACAGCCGTAGCATCTATTCCTTTATTAGGAATTAGTTTAGAACCCTATCCCTTGGTCAGCAAATGGCTAGATAACTTGTCACAAAGAGACAGTTGGCAACAGACTGCACCAACTCCTGAACAGATTGAGCAATCCAAAGCTGTGATGAAAGCGATTTTGCAAAAAAGATCTTAATTAATAATCTCCTTAAATAGCGCTTCACAATGTACAGATCTAAGATCGTGAAAAATTACCAGAAGTTCATTTTTTTTACACTATTCACTTTATTGATCTGTTTAGTTCCTAGTTTTACTCTGGCTCAAGTTCCCAATAAAGCTCCTGTAGTTCTCGATGGTCAGGTACTATTTGAAGTCGGGGATTTTGGCATTTTCTCAGCTCGGGAAAGGGCAGGAAAAATCAATCAAGCATTAATTGATACAGTTCGAGCTAACAAGGAAATTGCCATTGAAGTAGTTGAATTGGACAACCAGGCAACTATTCGAGATAGTTCAAATCAAAGACATCTATTCACGATCACCCAAGCCGATATTATTTCTGCGGCTACTCCCTATGAGCAAGCACTTCAGTGGGAGAAGACACTAAAAGAAGCTCTGCAAAAAGCCCAACAAGAACGAACAGCTATTTATCGTAGTAAAGCTTTATTTGCTACTCTTGGAGCTATTTTTATTGCGATCGCGTTCCATCTGAGTTTACGTTTTATTCGGAGATTTAGCACCAAGAAAATAAGTAATTTATTGCAAGCTCAACCAAGATTTCGATCATGGAATAAATTTTTAATCAGATGGGAAAAACTCACAATATTAGCATTACAAATTATTGTTTGGCTTGGTTGTCTTTTTTATGCCATAAATCTGTTTCCGCAAACTCGTAATTGGCTCTACTGGCTGTTCTATTGGCTAAATTCTCCCAGTATTAGTTTAGGAGAAAAATCCTATTCTCCTCTCGCGATCGTATTTTTGCTCAGTTTGACAGTTGTTGTTTGGTTTATCGTTAGATTTTTGACCAATTCTTTTAAATATTATGTTTTGAGGCAGGTTGGTGCCGATCAAGAAATACAGGAAATTATTGCTGTTTGTCTGCAATATATTTTGACATTTTTGGCGCTAATTATTTTATGGCAAAGTTGGGGTCTAGATCTGGGGGCTTTAGCAATTACGGCTAGTGTTCTCGGCGTGGGAATCGGTTTTGGCTTGCAAAATATTGCCAATAATTTTCTTAGTGGTTTAATTATTATCTTGGAAAGACCGATAAAAATTGGTGATTTGATCAAGGTTGATGATTTTGTCGGAACTATCAGTAATATTGGATTTCGTAGCACAGAAATAGTTACCCCAGATCGAATTTCGATTATTATTCCCAATTCTCAATTATTAGATAATAAAGTAATTAATTGGAATCATAGAAATTCTATTACTCGTTTGAGAATGAATATTGGAGTTAGTTACGATTCTGATATTAGAAAAGTTAAGACAGCATTGCTTTATGCTGCGAAAAATCATTCTGAAGTTTTAAGAAATCCTCGCCCTCAAGTCTGGTTTAAAGAATTTTCTGCCAGTTCTCTTGATTTTGAACTTTTGATTTGGATTAACGACCCGCAAAAACAGTTTCGGATTAAAAGCGATCTTAATTATTTGATTGCAGCTAGTTTACGTCAATATAATATCGAAATTCCTTTCCCTCAACGAGATGTTAATTTTAGCTCACCTAAATTGGAACAGTTACTAATAGCCTGGTTAGGTTATCAAGGAATTAATCCATCCTTGCCGGAAAATTCTCATACTATAACTTCCAAAATACCTAAAATAAAAACAGGTAAATCTGAAGATATTTTTGTGAATATTGAAGATAAATTAACCAAAAAAGAGCTTGATAAATTAGTTGAGGAAATGCGTTCAGATGATGGTTTAAAAATACGCGATCGCGATTACTATCTCAATTTCTATCCCAAATGTTTTATTGGTTCAGAAGCAGTAGATTGGTTAGTCCAAAAGCATAATTACAAACGAGAAGAGGCGATCGAAATTGGACAAATTATGCTCGAAAAAAACATCATTCACCATGTAACCGACGAGCATACTTTTAAAGATGCTTACTTTTTCTATCGTTTCTATATTGATGAATAAAATTCTAGGGATTATCTAAAAAATAATAGACTAATTCCCATAATTGAGAGCAAAACTCCCCCAAGGGAACGCCAACTAACTTTTTCTCCTGTGATTACTACCATCGGAATCACGAATAAGGGACTAGTCGCCAGTAAAGTTTGAGCAATGCCAGCGGGAGCAAATTTCAAAGAGGTTTGTTGGAGCCAAATTCCTAAATAGGTACCAAAGAAAGTCGCGATCGCTAAGGTGATCCAAAGACGCAGTGACCAACTTGTTAAGTTAGTGCTTGATTTCAGTTCCGACCAGGGCAAAGGCATAACCCATAACAAAAGAGTGATCGCCAGACCTGCTGTTAAGCGTATTAAACTACTTTCGAGGGAGCTAAGATTGGAATCTAGCAACACTATACGAGAGAGGACTGCGCCACTAGCCTGAGCGATCGCGGCACCTAAACCCCAGCAAACTCCTAACCAGAGAGAAGTTTTATTCTTGCTATCATCTACGGTTCTTTCACTGATTACCCAAGCAACACCGAGAATAGTTAGCAAAATGCCGCACCAGGCAAAGTAGGATAATCTTTCGCCAATCAAGATAAAAGCGAGCAAAGCGCTAATAGGCGGCGCTAAAGTTTCTAGCAGCAAAGTTCTCCTGGCACCTAATTGATTAAGTGCGACAAAATAAGCTGTATCTCCCAGGCCAATGCCCAGGATGCCACTAAGAGCTAGCACAACCAGATTTAGACCGGAGATTTCTCCCGATTGCCAGCCTTGCCAAAATAGGGTGAGCAATAATAACGCGATCGCGATACAGCCTTTGAGAATATTCAATTGTAGTGGCGCGATCGTTTTACCCAAGAGGCGATAAATCATCGAAGATAACGCCCAGAAAAAAGCTGCGCTTAAAGCTGAGAGCTCGCCAATAAAATTATTCAAATTATTTTCAATTCTAAAGTAGTAATTTTAGAATATCTGATTTAAGAGATTTTTGTAAAAATAGCCTATATAAAATCACGATTAAGATCCAAAGATTCGGGATTAATGCCGCCTAAAATCATAAGAGAACGATTAAGATTATCGAAAATGATAGTTCCGGTATTATTCCAATTATTCGTAATCTTTAGCTCATCAAGCTCAATATCATCTGCAATTCCCAACAAATCTATTCCTAATTCAAAATCACTAATAAAATTTCGACCTTCAGTAGATTCAATCAGAAATAGGTCAGCACCATCACCTCCAATTAATCGATCATCACCATGGCCAGCAACTAGAGTATCATTGCCAATTCCCCCATTAAGAGAATCATCACCAATGCCACCAGATATTAAATCATTGCCTGGGCCAGCAACCAGCTGATCTTCTCCACTTCCTCCCTTTAGAGTATCTTGGCCATCGCTCCCAAAGATTCGATCATTATCCTCATTCCCGACCAGCGAATCATTGCCAGAGCCTCCATTAAGACTATCAAAACCTGCACCACCACGAATCGTGTCATCGCCATCATTACCGATTAATCGATCATCGCCTTGATCCCCAAAAAGCTCATCTTCCCCATGTCCCCCTTTTAACGTATCTTGGCCATCGCCCCCAAATAAACGATCATTACCATCATTCCCGAACAGCAAATCGTTGCCAGAGCCTCCATTAAGAATATCTGACCCATCATCACCACGAATAGTATCATCGCCATCATTACCGATTAATCGATCATCATCTTGACCCCCAAAAAGCTCATCTTCACCGCTTCCTCCTATCAATTTATCATTATCTTCATAGCCAAATAGACGATCATTACCATCATTCCCAAACAGCAAATCATTCCCAGACCATCCGTGAAGACTATCAAATCCGGCCTCACCAGCGATCGTATCATCGCCTTCATTACCAATTAATCGATCATCACCTTGACCTCCACTCAGCACATCATCACCATCTAGACTACGAATAGTATCGTTAGCCTCAGTTCCAATAATCAAGTCGTCACCGTTAGTAGCAGTATCAGGTAAAGGTGAATTAAAGACCCAACGACCAATTTCCCCTGTAACTAAATTAGAAAAATAAAGATGGGAATCAGGCCCCATAGCAATTTGAGTAATAGTTCTTTCTTCAGTAAAATTGAGTATTGAATCAATATTGCCTTGAGCATCAAAAGTCACAGCATCAACGCCATTAGTGAAACTATTAAAATCTGCAATAAATAGTGCTCCTTGATAGATATCAGGATAAACAACACCAGTGTAGAAATCGCCTACCACAAGGGATCTTCCGCCATTATTATGACTAATACCCAAAATAGGTGCTGTAATTGAAGATTGAGTTTCATAAAGATTTTGGAATTCTGGATCTTCAGCTAAAGCAGTAGTTCTAAGACTTACCCCATTACCACCTTCATATAGAGGCCAACCAAAATTATTTCCCTTCCCAGTATTTATTTCTTCCCAATTTGTCCAACCCACATCGCCGATGAACGGTTCGCCAGTTTCTGGATGGATCGCAAAACGCCAAGGGTTGCGTAGCCCATAATCATAGACTTTAGATTCAATACTAGTTAAATCCCCATCATAGAAAGGATTATCGGCAAATCCATTGCCTGTTATCGGATCAATGCGAAATAGCTTACCAAAAGGATTATCAATACTTTGCAATATTACTGCTTGTTCTGGTGTGGGAGAACCACTAACTTGTGTACCATCTCCGTGAGAGAAGAAAAGTTCCCCATTATTTCCGAAACGAATAGCCCCAGCAGCATGAAAATTTTGTACAGGAGGAGTTTCGAGTAAAATCACTTCGCTGTTTGGTAAAGCAGTCTGATAGTTAGAATTAGGATCTGCCGTATATCGGACTAAACGAGTTACGCGCCCTACTCCTGACTGATCTGGAATTGCATCTGGTGGATCATAGGAAAAAGCTAAATAAACATAAGGCTGCTGAGGAAACTCTGGATGTACAGCTAATCCTAAAAGACCACGTTGGCCTCCTGTGTTAACTTGAGCTGATAGATCAATGAATGGCTCATCCAACAAGTTATTGCCATCAAATACTTGAACAACTCCATTGAGTTTAGCAATAAACATCGTGCCATCTGGACTCCAATCAAAAGCAGTTGGTCCCGGTTCAAAACCACCGTCTGAAGTTACTAATCTAGAAGAAGAGTCCAAAGCAACAACGACCTCTCTATCAAAGCTAAAGGGTAGTTCATCGTCTTCCTCGATAGTTAGCGTAGCTGTTTGTTGTAGCCCTAGGCCAATTCCTGTCGCGTTACTAAGATTAATCGTCAATGCTTCATTTGTTTCCGGTAAGCTATCGTCGAGCAGTGGAATATCAAAAGTTTTTGTTGTTTGGCCAGGAGCAAACGTTAGAGTTCCGGAAACGGCTGTATAGTCTAATCCTGCTCTAGCAGAATCATCACTAGTGTTATAGTCAACTGAAACTGTTTGATTGACATTACCAGTCCTGACTACGGTTATGGTTGCTGCATCGTCAGCTTCCAAAACTGAATATTCTTCTTGGCTAAAAGTAACTGTATTTTCTCCAATTACATCATTATCTTCGATGATGATAGTAGCGGTTCTGATGTCTCCTAAGATCGCTCCAGTCGGATTACCGATCGCCAGACTAAAACTTTCGGCAGTTTCAAAGATATTATCATCGACAATCGTTACTGTAATTTCTTGATTGGTTTCTCCAGGAGCGAAGTTAATAGCTCCCGAAGTTCCAATAAAATCTTGACCTGATCGCGCAGAGTTATTATTAATTGAATAGTCTAATGATGCGGCAAGTTCGGTATTTCCTATGCGGGTAAGGGGAATTATGATTTCGCCTATATCTTCATTAACAGTTAAGGTTGCTGCACCTATAGAAATAGTGCTAAGTTCTTCCATCGAAATTTCTCCCTTAGCTGATGGTTATAATCCACAGAATCCAGCACATTCTAATCGATACATTTTGTTTCTGCCAATTGTTCAAAACAGAAGAAAATGTTATTTAATTTTATTCAACAACAATCCGCCATTCATGTAATTCGTAAGTAACACAGTGGTTAATAATTAGAGGATCTTTGGCGACAATTTCTTGGGCTTGCTCCAATGAATCTGCTTCAAACTGCAACATGCCGCCGCCACGCTCTGCCCAATAGCCAGTACGAGCTTTATGACCCTTGGCAATTAAGTCCAAAACATATTCTTTATGGGCAGCAACATATTTATCAAAGATTTTTTTGTCAACAATTCCCTTTTCTATTTTGACAAATAAAGGCATATTAATTAATTCAGTGTAGAAAAGCTGATATTTCACGGCCTATAGCTTATCACGGAACAATTTTAGGTGTATCCATGCTCTGTTAAGAAGTCTAAACTAATGTCTTCTGTATGACTTTTGGTTCCTGCGCGATCGCCGATCAATCTGGCAACATATTTGCCTAAAATATCACTTTCAAGATTGACTAAATCTCCTGGTTCTAAATAACTCAGATTCGTATCAGCATAGGTCACGGGAATAACGGCTGCTTTGAACCAACTACTATCCCTAGCCGATTCGGCGATCGTCAGACTAATGCCATTAACCGCAATACTGCCTTTTGAGACTAAATAGGGAGCAATATTGCTTTGCCATTGCGCTTCTTGGTTTGTCGGTACTCCAAAGGTAATTTCCCAAGATGTGCCTGTCGCGATCGCCTCTACCAAGCAACCAACTCCATCTACATGGCCGGTAACGAAATGTCCGCCAATTTTTCCCCCGACTCGCAAGGACGTTTCTAAATTGACGTAATTACCAGGGCGATCGCTTTTACTGAGGGTAGTTCGCTTGATAGTTTCAGGAGAAGCTGTCGCGATAAAACCTTGAGGCAAAAGAGTTTCCACTGTCAGACAGATTCCATCAACTGCTACGCTATCGCCAATTGCTAGATCGCAGAGGATAGCAGCGCGATCGCCTTGCGCAATTGTAATCTCAAAACAGTTTTGTTCTTGAATCTTCGTTGTACCTAAAGCCTGTACCAAACCTGTAAACATTCAATAATGATTATTTCTTAAATTGATTATTTCATTGTACAGATGCTTGGCACGTAGGCGGTTGAGGATCTTCTTTGGCTACATTCTTGGCAAAATTCTCAGAAAGTCGAATAAACTCAAACCCTTTGTCCACACTTCCTATCCAGACTTGTTTGGCTTCGTAGCCAGTATCATTACTACTATTTGTATGCATGTGAGCGCGAACTATCACAACTTGATCTGATTTGATATTGATATACTCTCCTATACTCTTAAAGGGTTGCTTATCAACATGTTGTTTCTGAAAAACTTTACGGTACAAGAGATTACCCTCTTCATCGAGAACTTCCCACCAATCTGCATAATAATCACAATCTCGGTCTGGGCTATAAATCGTGACATCAAAGGTATAATTTTGCGGAGTGCCTTTAACATTAAGTTCCTCTACGACTGCGCCATTCATTAACTTAGGATTATTTTTTTCTGCCCATAACGTCAATATTTGTGCCAGAGCACTAACTTTCAGAGATTCTGGACAATTTTTAAGAGCTCGTAAAGCCTTTCCCCAGGCAGACTGTTGAGCATATTGAACTGCAATTTTTTCTAAGATAGATGAATCATTAACAGTTTCGGCAGTCAATAAAACATCGTGTAAAATTGCTTGTGCTACTTCTAAATTTGTCTCTTGTGCTGAGACCTCAGCAATCTCTCTCAGGACAAGGGACTGGGATTCTGAATCGTCAATTTCTTCAGTTACTTTTAAGGCTGATTTCAAAATCTCTTGAGCGGCTGCTTTATCCTTGAGCTGACCATAAACCCTCGAAACCTCTCTTAGGGCAAGGAACTGGTCGTCTGAATCTTTAATTTCTTCTGTTACTTTTAAGGCTAATTTTAAAACCTCCTGAGCGGCTGCTTCATCCTTGAGCTGACCATAAACTTGGGCAATCCCTATCAGGACAGGGAACTGGACTTTTAAAATATTAATTTCTTCTGTTACTTTTAAGGCTAATTTCAAAACCTTTTGAGCGGCCGCTTCATCCTTGAGCTGACCATAAACTTGGGCAATCCCTATCAGAGCAAGG
>JBCCYD010000250.1:0-8722 GCA_039190385.1 Cyanobacteria bacterium P01_F01_bin.143
AAAGGTTGACATAACTGCAATTGTTTAAATTTTACGTAAGTTCGGGTAGTTTCAACCACTATTGCCGACTTCAAAAAGATTAATAACTTTAAGAAAAAGATGTTAGATATCACTGGTTTTAGTCAACAGTTCCTGGATACAAGTCTGGGCAAAATGGCCTATTATACAAACGATCGCGCTTTTTGGGTTTGTCGGGATAAACAACCCTTGCCGAAATTGGTATTTTTTCATGGTTTTGGTGGCGGCTCCTCAGCCTATGAATGGTCTAAAGTGTATCCCGCTTTTGCCAGTGAATATCAGGTTATTGCTCCAGATTTAATTGGTTGGGGTGATTCGTTTCATCTAGAGCGCAACTACCAAATTGATGATTATTTGAGTAGTATTACCGAATTCCTAGAGAAAAGCTGTGAGGAACCAACAACGGTGATTGCCTCATCTTTGACAGCAGCATTTATGATTCGAGTCGCGATCGCTCGCCCCGAACTATTCAAATCCCTAATTCTTACCACTCCCGCAGGGCTATCAGATTTTGGCGAAAATTACACCCGCAGCTTCTTTGCCCAACTAGTCAGTACACCAATCCTCGATCGCTTTATTTATGATTTCGGTGTTGCCAATGAATTAGGCATTCGTAACTTTCTCGAACAGCGCCAGTTTGCCAAGCCCGAAAGAGTTTATTCTGAAATAGTATTAGCTTACCTAGAATCAGCTAAACAACTAAACGCTGAATATAGCGCTCTTTCTTTTGTTCGAGGAGATTTATGCTTTGATTTATCCGAATATATTGAGAAACTGACTATTCCCACTGCCATTATCTGGGGCAAAAAATCTCAGTTTACTGGCCCTGAGATTGGTAAACGTTTAGCTCAAATGAATCCCACAGCGATTAAAGCTTTCCAGGTAATTGAAGAAGTTGGTCTTACTCCCCAACTAGAATTGCCTGCTGTCACCATTGGCTTGATTCGCAAATTTTTAAACGAAGAACTTGCTTAGAATTTAATTACTCATGAAATTACCTGAACTAGATATGCCAACTATCGATCGCGTCGTTGAAATGGCTTGGGAAGATCGAACTCCCTTTCACGCGATCGAAATCCAATTTGGCTTAAAAGAAAAACAAGTCATCGCTCTGATGCGTCGAGAAATGAAATCCTCCAGTTTTAAAATGTGGCGCAAACGAGTCACCCAAAGAAAAACCAAACATCTACAAAAAAGGGATTTTCTAGTAAGTAGATTTAAGTCAAATAACCAAAAAACTTAGATTGCTATTGTTTAACTTGTTTACTATCCAGTTTTTAAAATTCTTATCAAGCAAGAATTTCAGTATTAAAAAAGACAATGTTAAAAAAATTTACATTACTTTAATATTTTGTTACAGTACATAGTGGCAGTGCTTAGGACAAGTCTGTCATTCCTGTGAGCAAGCAAAGAGAAGCCTGTGGTGTTCACTGTCTGTTCCTGTGATTATATTCAAGAGAAATCCCCAGGTTCGGTGTATACAGTCTTTTAAAACCAAAAACAGTCATTTTCCACTTTCTTGATCAAGGAAAAATAAATGAATTAAACCTATTTTAGATAATTCTGAACTGAAGATCAGAGGAACAAATTATGAGTAAGCGAGCTGCAACTGCCAAAGTGGCTAGACCTGTAACGCCCCTAGGGATTTTAGCGCAAAAACTTGAGGAGACTGCTCAGATGGCGGAAGAGGCAAAAGTTCCTGATTCTTTGAAGGACTCTTTACAACAAGTATTAAACTTAGCCGCAGGCATCGACCCCTATCTAGAGAAATGCACAACTGCTGAGTCGGCAGCTCTAGCCAATCTCGCGAAAAAAACCGCAGCAGAAGATTGGAGTAAACGTTTTTCCGATCAAGAAACAGTACGACAATTAGAACAAGAAATGCTTTCGGGGCATATCGAAGGTCAAACTCTCAAATTCTTTGTCCATATGACTGGAGCCAAACGTATCTTGGAAGTCGGGATGTTCACCGGATATTCCGCTTTGGCGATGGCCGAAGCCCTACCTGACGATGGAGAATTATTTGCCTGTGAAGTAGATCAATATGTGGCAGACTTTGCCATTGATTGTTTCAAACATTCCTATCACGGCAAGAAAATTAAGGTGAAAGTAGCTCCGGCTTTAGAGACTCTTGAAGAATTAGCCAATGCTCAAGAGTCCTTTGATTTAGTTTTTATCGACGCGGACAAGAAAGAATATATTGATTACTTTCGACTATTGTTAGACAGAGGATTGCTAGCGACTGGGGGCTTGATCTTAGTAGATAATACTTTGCTTCAGGGACATCCTTATTTACCAGTACAACAGCGTAGTGACAATGGAGAGGCGATCGCGAAGTTCAATGACTTTGTCGCCAATGATCCACGAGTGGAGCAAGTGTTGCTACCTCTGCGAGATGGTTTAACCATTATTCGACACAAGTAACTGTAAAGCATGAGCCAATAAAACATATTATTATTGGCTTTTTTTTATTGAAAATTTAAAGTTATTTAGAAAATTAATGGGAAATTCATCATCAATTCAGAGTAGAATTCTGGCTTTATTTAAAAACTCGGGAACTTTGCTCCTGCTTACTTTAGTCTTACCACTTAACTTTGCGATCGTAGTTTTGGCTTTAGTCTGGAATGGAGTTATAACTCCTTTTAGGAAGAGCAACAAAATCACTGACAATCCTCAGAATATTTTGATTACTGGGGGCAAAATGACGAAAGCTTTGCAGCTTGCTCGTTCATTCCATGCCGCAGGTCACAATGTAACTTTAATTGAGACTCATAAATATTGGTTGTCTGGTCATCGCTTTTCTAATGCGGTAAAGAATTTTTATACGGTTCCTGCTCCCGAAAAAGATGCCGATGGTTATTGTCAAGCTATATTGAAAATTGTCCAAAAAGAAAAGATTGATGCTTTTATTCCAGTATCAAGTCCAGTTGCTAGTTACTATGATTCCCTAGCAGGAGAATTAATTGCGCCCTATTGCCAGGTTCTTCACTTTACTGCTGAAGTTACGCAAATTTTGGATGATAAATTTGCGCTATGTGACAAGGCTCGGGCGTTGGGATTATCGGCACCAAAAGCTTTTTTGATTACTGATCCGCAGCAAATTCTTGATTTTGATTTCTCCGGCGATCGCAGTAAATATCTTTTAAAAAGTATTAGTTACAATTCAGTGTCTCGTTTAGACATGACCAAGTTACCTTTTCCAGGAATGGCAGATTATATTAAGAATTTGCCAATTAGTGAGGAAAATCCTTGGACAATGCAGGAGTTTATCACTGGACAAGAATATTGTACTCACAGTACAGTTCGTAACGGAAAAATCAGACTTCATTGTTGTTCTAAATCTTCTCCTTTCCAGGTGAATTATGAACATGTAGAGCATCGGGAGATTTATGCTTGGGTAGAGAAATTTGTGCGCGAATTAAATTTGACAGGACAAATTTCTTTTGATTTTATTCAAGCAGAAGATGGAACTGTTTATCCGATTGAATGTAATCCTCGTACTCATTCGGCGATTACTATGTTTTATAATCATCCAGGTTTAGCCGATGCCTATCTGAAAGATGGTGCAAATAAACCAATTATTCCTCTACAAAATAGTAAGCCTACTTATTGGCTCTACCATGAAATTTGGCGATTAACTGGAATCAGCTCTATCTCGGATTTCCAAGCTTGGTTACAAAAGATTGTGAAAGGAACAGATGCAATTTTTCAAGTTAGTGATCCACTGCCATTTCTTACAGTGCCACATTGGCAAATAACTTTACTTTTACTAGAGAATTTGCGCAAGCTCAAAGGCTGGGTAAAAATCGATTTCAATATTGGGAAATTGGTCGAATTGGGAGGGGATTAAACATTAAACATTGACCATTGACCATTAAACATTGACCATTAATCATTGAACATTGACCAATGAGTAAGGAATTAGCGATCGCGGTTACTTTTGTAATTTGCTTACTGCTATTTACAGCAGTGGGTATTTATTCGGCAAAACGCAAACGAAATACTACCACCGATTATTTACTTGCTAGTCGCAATGTCAATCCTTGGCTAACGGCACTTTCGGCAATGGCAACTGGTCAAAGCGGCTTGTTGTTTCTCGGTCAAGTTGGTTTTGCCTATAAAATTGGCATTTCTTCTTCCTGGTTAACTCTTGGTTGGGCAATTGGTGACTATTTTGCTTGGTGGTTTATTTTTAAGAAATTGAGACTACTTTCTGAAGAGACTGCTTCCGATACAGTGTCTTCTTTTCTGAGTAAAAATATCAAAGGTTCTCGTCTAATTGCTATTATTTCTGCGTTCATTACAATTATCTTTCTCGGCTCCTACGCTGCGGCTCAACTCGTAGCGGGAAGTAAAGCTCTCAATGCGGTGTTTGGCTGGAACTATAATTTGGGCATCATTGTCGGAACCATAATCGTCGTTATCTATTGCTTTTCTGGAGGAATTAGAGCGTCAATTTGGACTGATGCGGTGCAGGCAATAATCATGATTGGCTCTTTGTTGCTGTTATTAGTGGTTGCCGTTGTCAATTGTGGTGGAGTGGCTCGTCTTTGGCAATCTTTAGCCGCGATCGATCCTGGGTTAATTGAGCTCAATGCTCGTTCTTTGCCCTGGGGATTTATACCGTTTTTAATCGGTTGGATTTTTGCTGGTTTTGGAGCTGTGGGACAACCGCATATTTTAGTGCGTGCGATGGCAATTGACTCGGCAGAAAATCTGACCTTTGCTAGAAATCTGAAAACTGGTCTGGGTTTAATTAACTCGATCGCGGCAATCGGAATTGGCTTAGCGGCACGAGTTTTACTGCCAGATTTGCTCACTTCTGGTGATCCTGAATTAGCTCTTCCTTTACTCAGTTTACAATTTTTGCCTGTGGTGTTTGTCGGCTTGATGCTAGCAGGATTATTTTCGGCGACTATGTCCACGGCAGATTCGCAAATTCTCTCTTGCTCAGCGGCTCTAACTCAAGATATTTTCCCCAGGACAGCAAGATCCTATGTCTTGGCCAAGGTGGGAACTCTTAGTGTGACCATTGTTGTTATGGCGATCGCGTTATCGGGAACTGATAATGTTTTTGCCTTGGTAACCTTTTCTTGGTCAGCATTAGCTTCGGGCTTGGGACCATTATTAATCTTGAAAGTGTGGCAGCGATCGCTTAATTACCTAACTGCGATCGCGATGATGGTTATAGGAATTACGACCGCTTTAATTTGGAATTTAGGACTCGGTTTTTCTGGTGCACTGTACGAAGTGCTTCCTGGGATGGCTGCGGGAATGGCGGTTTATGGAATCGCTCAGTTAAAAAAAATCACATCATAAATTTTATTTATTAGGAAAAATCTAAATTATGTCAATATTGCGTATTCTTCATTTAGTCGGATCTGCCGACAACGATTTCTACTGCGATCTATCTCGTCTCTATGCCCAAGATTGTCTGACAGCAACAGCCGATGATACACACTACGAATTTCATATTGCCTATGTAACACCCGATCGCCAATGGCGTTTTCCGAAATCCTTAGAGAAAAAAGATCTCGAAACTGCCAAACCGATGCCTATTACTGAGGCGATCGCCTTGATTACTGCCAAAAATATTGATCTAGTATTGCCACAAATGTTTTGCCTCCCAGGAATGACGCAATATCGCGCTCTATTTGATGTACTTGATATTCCCTATGTGGGCAATAGTCCAGATCTTATGGCATCCACTGCCCACAAAGCCAAGGCCAAGGCGATCGTTGCCACCGCAGGAGTGAGAGTACCCACCGGAGAACTACTCCGTCGAGGAGACAAACCAACAATTAAGCCTCCAGTAGTCATTAAACCTGCTAACTCAGACAATTCTTTAGGCATTGCTTTGGTAAAAGATACTAGCGAATATGATGCTGCACTAAAAACAGCGTTTGAACATTCAGAGGAAGTGCTAGTAGAAGAATATATAGAACTTGGTCGCGAAGTTAGATGTGGAGTTATTGCCAAAAACGGAGAATTAATCGGGTTACCCTTAGAAGAATATTTGGTGAATTCCCAAGACCATCCGATTCGTAATTATGCCGACAAACTGAAACGAACCGAAGATGGTAATTTGAGTTTGAGCGCTAAAGATAATATTAAAGCTTGGATTGTCGATCCGAGTGATCCGATAACTGAGGCAGTTCAAGAAGTAGCGAAAAAATGTCATCAAGCCTTGGGTTGTCGTCACTACAGCTTGTTTGATTTCCGAATCGATCCTCAGGGACAACCTTGGTTTTTAGAAGCGGGTTTATATTGTTCTTTTTCCCCCAAAAGTGTCATTCCTATGATGGCCAAAGCATCAGGAATAGCTTTAGATGAATTATTGAGAACTGCGATCGATGAAACTTTAAACGAAACTTTAGTTGCTTAAACAATGAATCAAAAACGAATTTTAATCTGGTATCGTCGGGATTTGCGCCTGCATGACCATGAGCCAATGCATCAAGCCCTGAAACAAAAAGCTCAAGTCATTCCTTTCTATTGTTTTGACCCCCGACAATTTGCCACAACGTCTTTTGGGTTTCCTAAAACTGGAGCTTTTCGCGCACAATTTCTGATTGAATCTCTGGCAGATTTACGAAGTTCTCTGTCTCAACTCGGTAGTAATTTAATCATCCGTCGAGGTTTGCCTGAAACAATTATTCCTTCTTTAGTCCAAGAGCTAGGAATTACAGCTGTTTATTTTTATGGTGAAGTCACCTCTGAAGAAATAGCTGTAGAACAGGCTCTGGAAAAGGCGTTATCAAAAATTAAGGTTTCTGTTACCAGCTTTTGGAGCAATACTCTTTATCATCAGGATAATCTCCCTTTTGACATTGAACAAGTCCCCGAACTATTTACGAATTTTCGCAAATCTGTAGAAAAAAAATCTTCCGTAGTTCCTGCTTTGGCGAAACCAAACAAGCTGAACCAATTGCCAAATATCGATCCAGGGCAATTACCTAAGTTATCAGAATTAGGGCTAGAAAAGATCAAGTCTGAACCGCGAGCTGTGTTGCAATTTTCCGGGGGAGAAACCGCAGCAATAGCGAGACTGGAACATTATATTTGGGAACAAAATTGTCTCAAAAATTATAAGAAAACTCGTAATGGCATGTTGGGGGCTGATTATTCCTCTAAATTTTCGCCTTGGTTAGCGATCGGATGTCTCTCTCCCCGTTTTATCTACGAACAAGTCAAGGAATATGAAGCCCAGCGAGTTAAAAATGATTCGACCTATTGGTTAGTGTTTGAGTTGTTGTGGCGAGACTTTTTTTACTTTATTTGCGCAAAACATGGCGATCGCATTTTCCATCAATCTGGATTACAGGGCATAACCATACCTTGGAAAGAAGATTGGGCAAGATTTAAACTCTGGCAAGAGGGCAAAACGGGTTTTCCTTTAGTTGATGCCAATATGCGGGAATTAGCCACCACAGGTTTTATGTCCAATCGAGGAAGACAAAATGTGGCAAGTTTCCTGACCAAAAATTTGGGAATTAATTGGCAAATGGGAGCCGAATGGTTTGAATCTGTGTTGATTGACTATGATGTTTGCAGCAATTGGGGCAATTGGAACTATACGGCCGGTGTGGGTAACGATGCTCGGGGATTCCGTTATTTCAATATTCCTAAACAATCGAAAAATTATGATCCTCAAGGAACCTATCTCAGACATTGGCTCCCTGAACTAGCTGCAATCAAAGGCGATCGCATCCATGAGCCTTTCAAATTATCTATTCAGGAGCAGAAGAATTTGGGAGTGAGCTTGGGAGTAGATTACCCTCGTCCAGTTGTCGATTTCTTTAAGTCAGTCAAAGCAAATGAAAAAATTTACCGTTCTGCCATGGGGTCGCGACATTATAACAACTAACATCTCTACTCGTGAGATAATCGAAAATCCCCAACCTTGTATCTTAAAGGTTAGGGATTTTTGATGAATCTCCTATTGAAAAAGCAATTATTTCAAAAAGTTATATTATTTATTGTTTGTTATTTACGACCTCTGCTGCCTCAGAAGCTTGATAGCTTTTTTCTAGCAACATTATTTGTTTTGCTTTTTGGGATAAAGCAGTAGCGTTTAGCCAATTGGTTAGTAGGGCATCAGTGGAAAATAAACCTGCACCATTAATTAAAAAGAAGAGGAAACAAGCAGCATAGATTGCTGACAACTCAAGATATGCGAAGCTTAAACCAGCTACGTAAATATGATGGTACATGGCAACACACATAGTAGCAAATAACCCCAATGCCGCTGGTCTAGTAAATAAACCAATAGCAATTAGAGGTGCTCCAATTAATTCAGTGTACGCTGCTATATAAGTGAGAAAAATGGGAAATGGTAAACCAATATAGGCTACATAAGCTTCCGCAAAGCTCTCTATATTGCCCAACTTATCTAGCCCATTGTGGATCATCATAATTCCGACGACAGCTCGAAATATCGCCCAACTTGTCTGACTCCAGAAATTCGGAGTGTAGTTGGGTCTAAATATTGAGGTTAATACTTTATTAATAGACATAGAAAATTAATAGAATTGGTTAGTCAAATTTGCCTTACATTGTAACGATATTTTAAAAAAAAATATACTTTTATTAAGAAAATTTGACACAAATTCATTTTTGTTTCTTTGTAGAGGCTCTAATGCCATTGCAGTATTGCTCGATGACATAGGAATGAGGATTTAATTATTTAGCCAAGTTAGACTGA